>NZ_QZFV01000076.1:0-234803 GCF_003600245.1 Amycolatopsis panacis | reverse complement strand
GGCGGCCCCCGTTGGCCTTTGGCCGACGGGCGCCGCCAGTGTTTGCGGGGGTTGTGGTTTTGTGTGGGGGTTTTGGGGTCGGCGCCTGAGCGGGTCGGTTCGATGTCGAGGGGCTTGATACGGGGCATGACGGTTGTGGGCCTGCTTGGGGCATCGCGGTGCCGTGAGGGATTCGACTTGGGCAGGTTGTGCGTGGGCGCGGGGCGGGTTCGTTTGCTGAAGTTGGGCCGAGCGGGTGGCAAGTGTCTCCTTTTGGGACGTTGAGGGCGAGGAGCGCCGTCGGCTTGCCAGGGCGCCGGACCGCAAATTGCAGAAGTCATCACCATGTGGAGCGCCGGGCACCGAGGCGTGGGAGAACCATCGACGCCGAGGCACCAGAACACCAAGTCCGGGAAGGATCGGCTTCCCGGGACACAACATCGCAAGGCGCGGAAAATAATCAGCTTCCCCGGCGGGCATAGCCGAGCCGGGGCCTGACAAGGGCAGCTCGCCGAGCCTGGGCTGGCAGGCGGGCCGAACACTGTCGCTTCCCGGGTACCCGGAGTTGGTCGGCCAAGAGCGCAATCGGCGAGGGTGGCCGCCATCCGAGCGAGCGGTGACGCTCCCCGCTCACGCAGCGGAGCCGGTCCGGCGAAGCCAACCCGGCATGCAGTGGGCAAGGGCGATGCGGAGTGACGTGATTGCGGTGGCGGGAGCAGGCGGGGACAACGTTGGGACGAGCGGGGCGCAGCCGCTCAGGTGAACGGGGCGGGTTCGGGCGCTTGTCCGATGGACAACGCAGGGCGCGTGTGAGTAGCTTCCCGATACCGGTGCTGTGCGGTGAAGGCTTCACGTCGGCGGTTGTCGAGGCTGGGAGGCGTCGTGGCAAGTCGGCTTGTTCGTGGGCACGTTCGGGTGGTAGCCGTTTCGCTGGTCGGAGTGCTTACCGGAGGCGGGCTTTCCGGTACTGCGGCGGCAACGGAGGCCGGCGCGAGGGACGGGGTGGACGTGACGAGCGCGCAGGCGCCGAAAGGTACGCAGGCGAAGCAGCTTGAGGTGGCCGCGAAACGGGTGTTGCACGGGATGAGCCTCGAAGAGAAAGTCGGGCAGCTGTTCGTCACCTGGGTGAACGGGAAGACCGCCGAGCAAGCCGATCCGAAGAATCAGGCCGATTTCGGAGTCGATACCGCAGCGGAGGCGGTACGCAGGTATCACCTCGGCGGGGTCATCTACTTCAACAACGACAGCCGCGACAACTTCGATGATCCCGGGCAGGTGGCGCGGTTGTCGAACGGCCTTCAGGCTGCCGCGCTCGGGAGCGGGGCACGTATTCCGTTGCAGATCGGGACCGATCAAGAAGGAGGTACGGTCACGCGGATGGGCGCGCCGGCGACCGAATTCCCCAACTCGATGGCGGTTGCGGCGGGGCGGGACGTTTCAGCCGGTACGCAGGTGGGCGCCGTGCTGGGGCGGGAGCTTCGGGCGGTCGGGATCAACCAGGACTACGCGCCGGACGCCGACGTCAACTCGAATCCGGCCAATCCGGTGATCGGAGTGCGGTCGTTCTCCGGACAGCCAGGGCTGGCCGGGGAGTTCGTTTCCGCCGAGGTACACGGGTACCAGGAAGGCCCCGCGTCGAAGGCGGTTTCGGCTACTGCCAAGCACTTTCCCGGACACGGCGACGCGGCGACCGACAGTCACACCGGTTTGCCGCGGATCGATCGGTCCGAAGAACAATGGCGGGCGATCGACCTGCCACCGTTCCTGGCCGCGATCGCGGCCGGAGTCGATTCGATCATGAGCGCGCACATCCAGTTCCCGAGCCTCGATCCCTCGGGTGAGCCTGCCACCCTGTCCAAGCCGATCATCACCGGGAAACTGCGTGGCGAACTCGGGTACGACGGCGTGGTGATCACCGACTCCCTTGAGATGCAGGGGGTGCGCGAGCTGCACAGGGACGCGGAAATCCCGGTGCTCGCACTGAAAGCCGGGGTGGATCAGTTGCTCATGCCGGCGAATCTGCGGCTCGCGATCGACTCCGTGCTCGACGCGGCGAAGGCCGGGGACCTGCCGATGCAGCGGATCGACCAGAGCGTGCTCCGGGTGCTGAAACTGAAGCTCAAGCGCGGCATCCTGACCGCGCCGTTCACCGACCCGGCACAGGTCGGCAGGTCGGTCGGCACGCCGGAGCACCTGGCGATCGCGCGGCGCATCGCCGACCGTTCGATCACTGCCATCGCGAACGACGCGGGAGTACTGCCGCTCAAGCAGAAACCCGCCACGACGCTGGTCACCGGCTGGGGCGTGGCCGGCACGCAGACGCTCGCCGAACGCCTTTCCGCGCACGGGACGAAGGCGACTGCCCTGCAGACCGGTCAAACTCCGTCCGACGAAGTGATCGCGCAGGCGGCCGTAGCGGCGAAGAACACCGATCTCGTCGTGGTGCTCACCAACAATCTCGGCGGTTTCCCCCGGCAGAACAAGCTCCTGCAAGCGTTGATGGACACCGGCAACCCAGTGATCGCGGTGGCCGCGCAGATCCCGTACGACGCGGGGTACGACAACCCGGTGCCCACGTGGCTCGCCACCTACGGGTACTTCACGCCGTCGCTGGAGGCGCTGGCGAAGGTCGTGCTGGGCAAGAAAAAACCGAGCGGAAAGCTGCCCGTGGACGTGCCTGCCGGGGCCGACGTACACAACGTCAGATACCCATTCGGACACGGACTGACCTGGTGAACCTCAACCGCCGCAGCTTCCTGGCCGTTCCCGCGCTGGCGCTGCCAACGCTCGCGGGTGGCTCCGCCGTGGCGCAGGCCGCGACTGCCCAGCCCGTGCTCACCGGAGCGGCGCAGCTCGCTGCACAGGGGTGGCGTCCCCTCGCCGGACGCAAGCTCGGCGTGTTGTCGAACCCGACGGGTGTGCTCGCGAACGGTGATCACATCGTCGACTCGATGGTTGCGGCAGGTGTACGTCCTGTCGCGGCTTTCGGCCCCGAGCATGGGTTTCGCGGCAGCGCGCAAGCCGGTGGCTCTGAAGGCAACTACAACGACCCACGTACCGGCATTCCCGTGTACGACACGTACGGCGCCGACGCAACGACGCTCGCTTCGTTGTTCACGAAGGCCGGGCTCGACACCGTGGTCTTCGATATCGCCGACGTCGGCGCGCGCTTCTACACCTACATCTGGTCGCTGTACACAGCGATGCTGGCAGCGGCGAAAGTCGGCGCCGCCTTCGTTGTGCTCGACCGGCCGAATCCGATCGGTAGCCGTCTCGCCGGGCCGGTGCTCGACCCGAAGTTCGCGTCAGGCGTCGGGCTGAAGCCCATTGCGCAGCAGCACGGTATGACGGTCGGTGAACTCGCGCGCTTCTTCGCTGCCGAGTTCCTGCCGGGCGACGGTGCTCAGCTGAAGCACCTCGAAGTCATCCAGGTACGTGGCTGGCGGCGCGACGTCTTCTTCGCGGACACAGGTTTGCGGTGGGTGCTCCCCAGCCCGAACATGCCCACGCCGGACACCGCGCTCGTCTACCCGGGAACCGGGATGTTCGAAGGCACTGTGTTCTCCGAAGGCCGCGGCACCACCCGGCCGTTCGAGATCGTCGGCGCCCCTGGCCTCGATTGGCGCTGGCGTGACGAACTGGAGAAGCTGCTTCTGCCCGGCGCCGCGTTCCGCGAAGTCTACTTTGTACCGACGTTCAGCAAGTTCGTGAACGAAATTTGCGGCGGCGTACAGCTCACCGTTACCGAACCGCAGGTGTTCGACGCGGTCCGCACGGCTGTGGCGATGCTGGTGACGGCGAAGCGGATCGCCCCGGACAAGTTCGGGTGGCGGCCGGACCTGGGCATCGACAAGCTGTCCGGATCCGCGCGGCTGCGCACCATGGTCGACGCCGGGGCCGGAATCGATGAGATCACCGGGGCCTGGCGCGCCGAACTCGGCGATTTCGACCGTAGCCGACGGCCCTACCTGATCTACCGCTGAGGAGTCCGGTGATACGTGCTAGGAAGGTGCTCGTCACGACGCTGGCCGTCATGCTCGCGGCCACCACGACGGCGGGAGCAGCCACGACCTCCAGCAGGCCCGGCCAAGGGCGTTTCGACCAGCCACAGCACGGCTTCGCTCCGGCGAGCACCACGCTGCGCGAGGGCGAGCCCGGCGACGTCGGGCTCGACCAGCGGCCGATCCGCGACGCCGAGCAGTTCCTGAGGAACTGGACGCAGCCGGACGCGAGCGGGCATCCGCACTTCTCCGGTGCTGTCGGCCTGCTCGCGCACCAAGGTGTGGTCGTCGGCCGCTACGCCGTGGGCGGCGCACTGCGTTACGCCGATGCGAAGGGCACCGAGTTGCCTCCCGCACAGCAAGTACCCATGCGTGACGACACCATCTTCGACCTGGCGTCGATCTCGAAGCTGTTCACCTCGATAGCCGCGCTACAGCTCACTGAGCAAGGCAAGCTCGAAGTAAACGCGCCGGTGGTGCGCTATCTGCCCGAGTTCGGCGTACAGGGCAAGCAGGACGTGACGATCGAACAGCTGCTTACGCACACCTCCGGCTTCGACGCCGACCCTTCGCCGTCGCTGTGGGAGGGGTACGCGGACATCCCGTCGCGACGCAAGGCCGTACTCGACAGCCCGCTGAAGAACGCGCCGGGCACCACCTACCGGTACTCCGACCTCAACATGCTGACGCTCGGCTTCGTGATCGAGAAGCTCACTGGTAAGCCGTTGGACACGGTGGTGCACGACCGCATCACGGCGCCGCTCGGCATGGTCGACACCGGGTACAACCCGCCTGTCTCGAAGCTGAACCGGATCGCTGCGACCGAGTACGAGAGCAACCCGCCGCGCGGTCTCGTACGCGGACAGGTGCACGACGAGAACGCGTGGTCGCTCGGTGGCGTCGCGGGGCACGCCGGCGTGTTCTCCACTGGGAGCGACCT
This sequence comes from Amycolatopsis panacis, assembly GCF_003600245.1. NCBI lineage: Bacteria > Bacillati > Actinomycetota > Actinomycetes > Pseudonocardiales > Pseudonocardiaceae > Amycolatopsis > Amycolatopsis panacis. Next base: position 229,883 of record NZ_QZFV01000076.1, on the reverse strand, counting down.
GGCGACGCTGTGCCAGGCAATCCTCAACGGTGGCAGTTACCGCGGACACCGCATCCTGCGACCCGACACCGTGGAGAAGATGCTGACGAACTACAACGCACGCTTCCCCGACGACGCGCACGGCCTCGGCTTCGAACTCGACCAACCGTGGTACATGGGCGCGCTGTCGTCGCCGACGAGCGCGGGACACACCGGGTTCACTGGCACCACGCTGGTCATCGACCCTGAGTCACGCTCCTTTGCACTGCTTCTGACCAACCGTGTGCACCCCACGCGCGGCTGGGGGTCCATCAACGCCGCGCGGCAGGTCTGGGCGACTTCGCTCGCGAAGGCGATGGCCGTCCGCCCGGTGGTCGGCAAGGACGAGTGGTACGCCGACCCCGGCGACAGCGCCACAGCGACGCTCAGTACACCGCCGCTGGACGCACGGAGTGGATCACTGCAAGCGTCCTTTCACGCCTTCGTCGACACCGAAGGACCGAATGATCCATTCCAGCTCGAAGCGAGCACCGACGGCGTCAATTGGCAACCAGTTCCCCTGCGGGCGACCGGGCCGGGTGCACCCGCTGGAACCGTGTCGTCTCTCTCCGGACACGGGCACCGTGCCTGGTGGCACGTGTCCGCCACCGTCCCGGCACCCTCAGCCATGACGCTCCGCTGGCGTTACACCACCGACTCGAATTACACCGGACGCGGGATTTCACTCGATGGTGTGAAAGTCACTGAACGCGGCCGAACCGTTCTCGATGGTGAGCGAAACCCCGGCGAACTGTCCTCATCCGGGTGGCGATTGAGCACACGGTAAGCAGCTCGTCGCCCGTTGTCAGGGATTCTGCCCGTTCCGGTGATCTGACCTCGTTCGCCCACGACACTAAGTTGCCAAGTCGTTAGCTTGAGCTCGTTAACAAGGCGGACCCGGTTAGCGACTTTCTTTACGACGATTAATCGCAAACCGAAGTCCGCAGACACGGACGGGTTGTGATCCTGCCGAAGGATGTGGGTAGTCTTGTCGCAAATGCCAACGGTTAGTAACTTTCCGACGGCGGTTGATGCCGGATCCGTAGTCGTCGCCGCACCGTCCGAGGACCTCGCAGGTCAGCCGCCTGCCCGGGACGCTGACGCGAGCCCGTTGGTCCGCATCCGGTCGCTGTTGCCCGGGCTCGCCCGTGCCGAGCAGCGCGTCGCCAAGGTCGTGCTCGACGATCCGGCCTCGGTCGCCCGTCGCAGCATCACCGAAGTCGCCCTCGCCGCGAGCACCTCCGAAACCACCGTGACCCGCTTCTGCAAGGCCGTCGGCGTCGGCGGCTACCCGCAGCTGCGCATCGCGCTCGCCGCGGACACCGCACGCACCGAAGCGCGCACCACGCGCAACCTCGGCGGCGAGATCGGCCCGGGCGACGACCTGGCCTCCGTGATCGGCAAGGTCAGCTTCGCCGACGCGCGCGCCGTCGAGGAGACCGCGGAGCAACTCGACGTGGCCGAGCTGCAGAACGTGATCGATCTCGTCGCGAACGCCGGGCGGGTGGACGTGTACGGGGTGGGCGCCAGCGCGTTCGTCGCCGCGGACCTGCAGCAGAAGCTGCACCGCATCGGACGCGTCAGCTTCGCGTGGTCGGACACGCACATCATGCTCACCTCGGCCGCGGTACTGCAGCCGGGCGACGTCGCCATCGCCGTCTCGCACACCGGCGCCACCACGGACTCCGTGGAGGCGCTGCGCGTGGCCCGCGAGCGCGGCGCGGTGACCGTGGCGGTCACCAACTTCCCACGGTCCCCGATCACTGAGGTCGCCGACCACGTGCTGACCACGGCGGCCCGGGAGACCACCTTCCGCTCCGGCGCGACAGCGAGCCGGATCGCCCAGCTGACCGTGATCGACTGCCTGTTCATCGGGGTCGCGCAACGGCACATGGAGGCGTCGGTCAGCGCGCTCGACGCGACCAGGGACGCGGTCGGCTCGCACCGGCTCGGGGTCAGGCCCGACGGCCGCCGCCGTCCGCGGGAAACCGGTAAGTGAGGGAAAAGTGAGGCGCATGATGACCGTCCCGTGTCAAGCGGTGCACGTCGATTCGCCGACCGAGCAACGCAACCCCCACACGGTCGACATCGACCTGATGTCCACGCAAGCGATCCTCGGCGCCATCAACGCCGAGGACCGCAAGGTGCCCGACGCGGTGGCCGCAGTGCTCCCCCGGCTGGCTCTCGCGGTGGACTACGCGGTCGATGCGCTGCGCGGCGGCGGCCGGGTGCACTACGTCGGTGCGGGCACGTCGGGGCGGCTGGCCACGTTGGACGCGGCCGAGCTCGTGCCCACCTTCAACGTGCCGTCCGACTGGTTCATCGCGCATCACGCGGGCGGCACGCAGGCGCTGCGCGAAGCCGTGGAGAACGCCGAGGACGACGCCGAAGCGGGCGAAGCGGCGCTGGCCGCGGCTGTCCGTCCCGGTGACTTCGTACTCGGGCTCGCCGCGTCGGGACGGACGCCGTTCGTGCTCGGTGCGCTGGCGGCGGCAAGCCGGGCCGACGCGCGTACGGGCCTGGTCTCGGCCAACCCGCGTGCGGCCAAGCCGATGGGCGTCGACGTGCTGATCGCCGTCGCGACCGGGCCGGAGGCCATCGCCGGCTCCACCCGGATGAAGGCGGGCACCGCGCAGAAGATGATCCTCACCGCGTTCTCCACCGCGACGATGATCAAGATGGGCAAGACGTACTCGAACCTGATGGTCAGCATGCGCGCGACGAACGCGAAGCTGCGCGGACGCACCGTACGCATCCTTCAGGAGGCCACGGGCATGACCATGGCCGACTGCTCGGACGCACTCACCGAAGCCGGCGGCGATCTCAAGGTGGCGCTCGTACACCTGCTGTCGGGCAGCAACGTCGCTCACGCCGCCGAAGCGCTCGAAGCGTCCGGCGGGCACGTACGGAAGGCACTCACTTCCCTGCACCTGCGCGCCGGCTGAGTCCGGCTCGGCCGCTCGTGGACGTCCCACGAGCGGCCGTTGCGGTTGATCCGTTCACCTGCATAGCCTTTTCGCGGTCAGGCTGAGCGGGAGGGCATCCATGACCAAGCCGAGCGGTGACCGCTGGGTGATCGGCGCGATGGCCATGGTCATCCTGCTGCTCAACCTTCTCGGCTGGGGCCTGCTCGTGCTGGTCGTGGCACCACGGCACTACCAGCTCGGCACCGGCGGCTTCGGCATCGGACTCGGGGTCACCGCGTTCACCCTCGGCATGCGGCACGCCTTCGACGCCGATCACATCGCCGCGATCGACAACACCACGCGCAAGCTGATCGCCGACGGGCAACGCCCGCTGTCGGTCGGGTTCTGGTTCTCGCTCGGGCACTCGACGATCGTGTTCGTGTTGTGCCTGCTGCTCTCGTTCGGGGTGCGGGCGCTGGCCGGCCAGCTTGAGGACGGTTCCTCGGCCCTGCACGAAACGGCCGGGCTCATCGGCACGTCGGTGTCCGCTGTTTTCCTGTACCTGATCGCGATCATGAACCTGGTGGTGCTGACCGGCCTCGCCAAGGTGTTCGCCGGAATGCGCCGCGGCGAACTGGACGAGGCGGCGCTGGAGCAGCGGCTCGATCAGCGCGGCCTGCTGAACCGGCTGCTGCGCGGTACCACGAAAGCGGTGCGCAAACCGTGGCACATCTACCCCGTGGGTGTCCTTTTCGGACTCGGGTTCGATACCGCGACGGAGGTCGGCCTGCTCGTGCTCGCCGCCGGCGCGGCCGCGTTTTCCCTGCCCTGGTACGCGATCCTGATCCTGCCGGTGCTGTTCGCAGCCGGAATGTGCCTGTTCGACGCGGCCGACGGCGTGCTGATGAACTACGCCTACGGCTGGGCGGCAGCCCGGCCGATCCGCAAGATCTACTACAACCTCACGGTCACCGCGTTGTCCGTGGCGGTCGCGCTCGGCATCGGCACCATCGAACTCGTCTCGCTGCTGGCCGACAAGCTCGACATCACCGACGGTCCGCTGGCCGCGATCGCCGGGCTGGACCTGGATTATGTCGGGTTCGGCATCGTCGGGCTGTTCGCGCTCGTGTGGCTGATTGCGTTGGCAGTGTGGCGGTTTGGGCGGATCGAACAGAAGTGGAGTGCCCAGCCGGCCTCGAATGCGGGACCTGAACCAGCTCGGCAAGAACGGCAAGGACCTGAGTGACCTTCGATCGGGCCGTCAAAGCGGGGTCGAACGGGCATCGCTACAGTTCGCCGCGTACCTGCGTAGAATCCGGTCTATACCATTTCAACCAGCACAAGTCCGCCGGCCGCGGCGGAGCTGGTGCAAGCGACCCTCTCGGCCGCGATCCAGCCGGAGTACCGGGGTGGCGAGGGTATGCGTTCGCGCCGGAGCTTCCGGTGAGCGCGGACGCTTCGGCGCTGGAGCGCCTGCTGGCCTTGGTCGGGCGGCCGGCGGACTGGGCTCCGAAGAGCTGACCCGGGTCCGGCTCCGGGACGTATGCCCCGGAGCCGGACACCCCCGGTCACCACGAACCGACAGGCTGCCGGATCGCGCCGTTCAAGCGGTTCCACACGTTGATCCCGGCGATGGTCAGCAGCAGCGACGAAAGCTCCTTCTCGTCGAAGTTGTCCGCGGCCTCGTCCCAGACGGCGTCCGGCACCGCGTCCGGCCGGTCCGCGATCCTGGTCACGCATTCGGCCAGCGCCAGTGCGGCCCGCTCCGCGTCGGTGAAGTACGGCGATTCCCGCCACGCGCCGACCGCCCAGATCCGCTCGTCCTTCTCGCCCGATTCCTTCAGTTCCCTGGCGTGCATGTCCACGCAGACGCTGCATCCGTTGATCTGACTCACCCGCAGGTGCACCAGCTGGTGGGTGGTCTCGGGCAACGTGCTCGCGTGCGCCGCCTTGTTCAGCGCCAGCAGCGCCTGCATCGCTTCCGGGTGTACCTGGACCGGGTGGTTCATCCGCGCCTGCATGGGTCTCCTCCTGTCACAGCGCCCGCGTTCGGCGGGTCTTGACGGTAGGACCCGGCGGGGAGAGAGGATGTGACAGTGCAGGACGAGAATTTCTGGGCGGCACAGTTCGAACGGCACCGCGGCCGGTTGCGCGCGGTGGCCTACCGGATGCTCGGCTCGTTCACCGAGGCCGACGACGCGGTGCAGGAAGCCTGGTTGCGGGTCTCCCGCGCGTCCGGCGAGGACGTACGCGACGCCGGCAGCTGGCTGACCACGGTGGTGTCGCGGCAGTGCCTCAACATGCTGCGCGCGCGTTCGACGCGGCGGGAGGACCCGCTGGACACGCGGGTGCCCGATCCGGTGGTGGCATCCGGCGACGGTGCCGATCCTGCTGAGCAGGAGGTACTCGCCGATTCGGTGGGACTGGCGCTGCTCGTGGTGCTCGACGCGCTCGCGCCGGCGGAACGGCTCACCTTCGTGCTGCACGACATGTTCGCGGTGCCGTTCGACGAGATCGCGCCGATCGTGGACCGGACCCCCGCCGGGGCGCGGCAGCTGGCGAGCCGGGCCCGCCGCCGGGTGCAGGGCCTGCCGCTCACCGGCTCACCCGACCGGCGGCAGCAGCGCCGGATGGTGGAGGCCTGGCTCGCCGCCGCGCGAGGCGGGGATTTCGCCGCGCTGGTCGAGCTGCTGCACCCGGACGCAGTACTGCGGGTCGACACGGGTGGTGCCGGGTCGAAGCTGGTCCGCGGTCCGGCCGAGATCGCCGGGCAGGCCGTGCTGTTCCGGGCCGGCGGCAGGCTGGCCCGGCTCGCGCTGGTCAACGGCGGACCCGGCATCGTGGCCGTGCGGGACGGCCGCGCCTTGTCGGTGCTGGCGTTCACCTTGCGCGACGGGCTGATCGTGGAGATCGACATCCTTGCCGACGCAACGCGATTGTCCACATTGGAGCTAACGCTTTAACGTGCGGCAGAGGCGGCCAGGTCCAGCGCGGCAATCGCCTCGGCAGGCAGCCGAACCGCACCGACAGCCAGATTCTCCGCCAGATGCGCGGGATTCGCCGTTCCCGGGATCAACAGCGTGCCCTCGTAATGCACAAGCAGCCAGGCCAGCGCCACCTGCGCCGGAGTCACGCCGAGGTCCGCGGCAATGCCGGTGACCACCGGATTGCCGGTGACGTCCCAGCCGAGTTCGAGGGCCGACCCGAGCGGGAAGTACGGCACCCACGCGAGACCGTGCTCCCGGCACAGCTCCAGGACCGGTTCGCTGGAGCGGTCCAGCACGCTGTAGGCGTTCTGGACGCAGACGATCCCGGCAGGCTGGGCGTGCCGCAGCTGGTCGGCGGACACGTGGCTGAGCCCGATGCCGCCGATCTTGCCTTCCTCACGCAGCGCGATCAGCTCGGCGAGCTGGCTGTCGATGTCGACGACCTGCTCGCCCTCGGCGACCAGCCCGGGTGGAGTGTCGCCGCGGCGCAGGTTGACGACCTCCAACCTCTCCACGCCGAGAGCGGCGAGGTTGGCTTCGACCTGCGTACGCAGCTCCGCCGGCCGCTGTCGCAGGGCGAGTTGGCCATCCGGCAGGTTGTCCGCGCCGACCTTCGTGACGATGACCAGGTCGTCCGGATAGGGCGAAAGCGCCTGGCGGATAAGGGAATTGGCCAGACCCGCACCGTAGAACTGCGCGGTGTCGACATGGTTGACGCCGCCCTCGATCGCCTGCCGCAAGACCGCGAGGCGGTCCTCGTGCGAGGCGGACGAACGCTCCAGCTGCATGGCCCCGAAGCCGATCCGGGCGACCTGCCGTCCGGCGAGACCGGCGGTACCGCCTGGGGACTCAAGTTCCGTCATGGGTGCGACTCCAGCTCTGGCATAGTGAGCAGGGTTGATGCGGAGGCTCCTCCGTATCCCCACGGTAGCAGAAACGGAGGATCCTCCGCATCATGTCGGAAGAAGGACCGCCGCGCCGTCGCCGCGCCGACGCCGAACGCAACCGCACCCGGCTGCTGGAAGCGGGCCGCGCCGCCTTCGCGTCCGGCCGGGAACCGGTGACGCTCGAACGGATCGCCCGCGACGCCGGAGTCGGCATCGGCACGCTCTACCGGCACTTCCCGACCAGGGAAGCATTCGTCGAGGCGCTGTACCGGGAAGAGGTGGCACAGCTCTGCGCCAGCGCGGAGGTCCTGCTGGCCGCCGAGAACCCGGTGCACGCGCTACGCCGCTGGATGGATCGCTTCGCCGAATACGCGACCGCGAAACGGGAGATGGCCGATTCCTTGCGAGTGCTGCTGTCGTCCGGCGCAGTGGCGATCACGGACGTGCGCGAGGACCTCACCGCGGCAGTCCAGACCATCCTCGACGCAGGGATCTCGGACGGCACATTGCGCGCCGACGTGCGCGCCGAGGACATCGTGGTGAGCGTGGTCGGGATGACTTCCGCCACCGCCGTCGACGGCGGACGAGAGCAACTGGACCGAATGTTCGACCTGCTCCTGGACGGCGTCCGCCGCTGAACCTCAGCCCGCCGCGGAGGAGATGCTGCGGGCCTCTTTGGCACCGGTCTCGAAAGCTTCACAGCAGAACAGCAGCCAGGCGCGCACGCCTTCCGGAGTTCCGCCGGCGAAACCCTCGGCCAGCTCGACGTACTTCGGCACACGCCGGAAGAACGCCACTTCGGGCACCGTCAGCGCCTTCGGGTCGAGACCCGTCGAGACCATCGCCAGCCGCGCCGCGCCGCGAGCGACCACGCCGTCTGCCGAACCGAACGGCGACAACGCCAGCAGCTCGCCGTGCACGACCGCGGTCAGCACCGCACCAGGCACCTTCGTCGCCCCGGTGACGAGCTGGGCGAGCAGCTCCAGCCGTTCCCCACCGCTACGGGGACGGCCGAGCGCGTCCGGATCGTCGACCAGGTCGGAAGCGGCGAGCAGGTGGAGCCGCGCCAGCGCTTGCAACGGAGCCCGCCGCCATGTCGGCAGCAGCCGCTCCAGCGTCTCGGCCACCCGGAGCGCACCGGCCAGCAGTGGATCGGTCACCGAACCGTCAGCGGGCAGCTCGGGGTTGGCCCCGGCGATCCCGGCCGAGGCCCGCGCCGCGCGCACGGACGCTTCGGCAGCCGTTTCCGCGCCGCCACGGAGGTTCGCCGGCAACCGGTGCACGGCGAACACCGCGTCCTGTGCGGCCTTGGCCGCGGTCGCGACGCCGTCGAGCTCCAGCAAGGGCTTCAGTGGGTCACTCACGCGTCGAGCACCTGCCCGCTCCGCTGCACGACCGGCGGCAGCACCGACCACGGAAAGTTGATCCACCGATCGGTCCGGCGCCACACGTACTCACACTTCACTGTGGACTGTGGCTTTTCGTAGATCACCGCGCAGCGCACTTCGGCCACGTGGTCCAGGCAGTAGTCGCGGACCAGCTTGAGCGTGGCGCCGGTGTCCGCCACGTCGTCGGCGATCAGCACCTTCTTGCTCGTCAGGTCGACCACGTTGGGCACCGGCGGCAGCATCACCGGCAGGTCCAGCCGCTGGTCCACACCGGTGTAGAACTCGACGTTCATCACGTGCAGGTTCTTCACGTCGAGCGCGTAGCCGAGCGAACCGGCCACGAACAGCCCGCCACGGGCGATGGACAGGATCAGGTCGGGCGCGTACCCGTCGTCGGCGACGGTCCGGGCCAGTTCCCGGCCCGCCGACCCGAACAGCTCCCAGGTCAGCTCTTCCCGTTCCTCGGCCATGCGCGCCCTCTTTCCGGTTCTTCCCGCGAGCATAGGCAACGGCGAAGTGGACTGGTGAACTAAGGTGAAAATGGATATCCTGCACAGCCACTTGGCCTCGTAGCGTGAGCCTGGTGAGCACCTGGACCGAACCCCCGACCCTGACCGGCCGCCATGTCCGGCTGGCACCGCTGGCCGCCGGCCACGCCGCCGGCCTGCTCGAAGCCGGCGCCGACCCGGGCATCTGGACCTGGCTGAGCGTGGCGCGACCGACCGATCTCGCCGAATCCGAGGCAATGGTGCGGGCCGCGCTGGCCGATCCGGACCGGCTCCCGATGGCGCAGATCGACCTCGCCTCCGGCCGCGTCGCCGGCACCACTTCGTACTACCAGGTCGCGGCGAAACACCGCATCCTGGCCATCGGGCACACCTGGCTCGGCGCGGCCTTCCAGCGCACTGCGCTCAACACCGAGGCCAAGTTCCTCTTGCTGCGCAACGCTTTCGAGAGCTGGGGCGCCCAGCGGGCGGCCTGGGAGACCGACGTGCGCAACCTGCGCTCGCAGCGGGCCATCGAACGGCTCGGCGCCCAGCGCGAAGGGCTGCTCCGGGCACACCGGCTCCGGCCGGACGGCACCTCACGCGACACCGTCGTGTACTCGCTGACCGACGCCGAGTGGCCCGGTGTGCGCGCTCGCCTGCTGGCCCGGCTCGGCTGAGGCAACGTCGCTGCAACCTTGTCGTAGGCGGGCTAACGTCGCTAACGTGCCGTGAGCCGCGGGGTTCGCACTACAGGAGGCCTTTCATCATGACCGAGCAGTCCCCAGCGTTGGATAACTTGTTGACGGAGAGTCGTTCTTTTCCGCCGGGTGCGGAGTTCGCGGGTGCGGCGAATGTGGGGCCGGATGTGTATGGGGCGGCCGAGGAGGACCGGGAAGAGTTCTGGGCGGAGCAGGCGCGGCGGCTGTCGTGGGACACCGGGTGGTCGCGGGTGCTGGATTGGTCGGGGGCGCCGTTCGCGAAGTGGTTCGCGGGGGGCCGGTTGAATGTGGCGTATAATTGTGTGGATCGGCATGTGGAGGCGGGGTTCGGGGATCAGGTCGCGATTCATTGGGTGGGGGAGCCGGGTGATACGCGGGATATCACGTATGCGCAGTTGAAGGATGATGTGTCGCGGGCGGCGAATGCGTTGGTGTCGGTGGGGGTGGTCGCGGGGGATGTGGTCGCGATCCAGTTGCAGATGGTGCCGGAGGCGATTGTCGCGATGCTGGCGTGCGCCCGCATCGGCGCGCTGCACAGTGTGGTGTTCGGGGGGTTTTCGCCGACGGCGTTGCGGGCCCGGGTGGATGACGCGGCCGCGAAGGTGGTGATCACCTCGGATGGGCAGTATCGGCGGGGTAAGGCGGCGCCGATGAAGGCGAATGTGGATGAGGCGCTGGCGGGTGCGGAGTCGGTGGAGAAGGTGATCGTGGTCCGCCGCACGGGAGACGCACTGGAGGGGGCGACGCCGTGGGTGGCGGGGCGGGATGTGTGGTGGCACGACCTGGTCGACGCGCAGCCGGCGGAGCATCGGCCGGAGGCGTTTGACAGTGAGCATCCGTTGTTCATTTTGTATACGTCGGGGACGACAGGGCGGCCGAAGGGGATTCTGCACACCTCGGGTGGGTATTTGACGCAGGCGGCGTATACGCATCATGTGGTGTTCGATCACAAGCCGGGCGTGGATGTGTATTGGTGCACGGCGGATATCGGGTGGATCACCGGGCATTCCTATATCGTGTACGGGCCGTTGGCGAACCGGGTCACGCAGGTGGTGTATGAGGGGACCCCGAACACGCCGCACGAGGGCCGGCACTGGGAGATCATCCAGAAATACAAGGTGTCGATCTATTACACGGCGCCGACGTTGATCCGGACGTTCATGAAGTGGGGTGCCGACATCCCCGCGAAATACGACCTGTCGAGCCTGCGGGTGCTGGGGAGTGTGGGTGAGCCGATCAACCCGGAGGCGTGGATCTGGTACCGGGACACGATCGGCGCGTCGAAGACCCCGATTGTGGACACGTGGTGGCAGACCGAGACCGGCGCGATCATGATCTCGCCGTTACCGGGGGTGACCGCGACGAAACCCGGGTCGGCGCAGCGGGCGCTGCCGGGGATCTCGGCGAAGGTCGTGGACGACACCGGCACCGAGGTCCCGCCCGGCGGTGGCGGCTACCTGGTGCTGGACAAGCCGTGGCCCTCGATGCTGCGGGGGGTGTGGGGCGACGACGAGCGGTTCCGGGACACCTACTGGTCCCGGTTCGCCGAACAGGGCTTCTACTTCGCCGGGGACGGCGCGAAATACGACACCGACGGCGACATCTGGCTGTTGGGCCGGGTCGATGACGTGATGAACGTGTCCGGGCACCGCATCTCCACCACCGAGGTCGAGTCCGCGCTGGTGTCGCATCCCGCTGTCGCCGAAGCCGCCGTGGTCGGCGCGTCCGACCCCACCACCGGGCAAGGCATCGTCGCGTTCGTCATCCTCCGCGCCGCCCACACCACCGACAGCGGTGGGGAGGACGCGGTGCAGGAACTCCGCAACCACGTCGCCAAAGAAATCGGCCCCATCGCCAAACCCCGCCAAATCCTCATCGTCCCCGAACTCCCCAAAACCCGCTCCGGCAAAATCATGCGCCGCCTCCTGCGCGACATCGCCGAAAACCGCACCATCGGCGACGTCACCACCCTCGCCGACTCCAGCGTCATGGACCTCATCTCCGCAGGCCTGAACACCGGCAAGGAGGAGTAGTAGGTTCTTCCCGCGAGGAAGGGGCGCGCCCGGCCGGGAGCGCCCCTTCCTCGCGTCCGCACCCCCGTGCACGGCCATCGAACGCATGTTCTACGATGCCCGCGTACCCACCCCAGATTCGGGCAAGGAGACGACACGAATGTCCGTGGAAGCCGTGACGCAGGACGAAACCGCTGCGGCCGGGACGGCGGCGGAGTCGCCGGCCGCCGAAGCTCCGCAGGTCACCGAGCCGGTCGCCGCACCGTCGCCCGCAGAGCAGGACTCCACCGGCGAGTCCGGGGACACCCCGCCCGACCAGCCCGTCGTCGAATCGCCCAAGCCGAAGCGTGGCCGCCCGAAGGCCACGCCGTCGACGGCGAAGAAGACCCGCACCGTGGAACTCACGCTCACCGTCACCGGCACCGCCGACGGGGAGTGGCAGGCCGAGCTGAAGAACGGCAGCAAGTGGGTCGCGAAGGGCCTGGAAATCCCGGCCGCCGCGGTGTCGCGGGCGGCGAAGGAGCTGCACGAGGACCTGTCCGGCCCGATCGACGAGGTCATCAACGCCGCCCGTGAGGCGCAGGCGGCGAAGGTGGCGCAGCTGGAGGCCGAGCTCGAAGCGGCCAAGGCGGCGCTCGCCGAGCTGGACGTCTGAACCATCCGACGAAGGAAACGCCCGGTGGTCCGCGTACCGCCGGGCGTTTCTCATACCATCGGCGAGCCGAAGCCACAATTCCACTCGCCACAATAAGATCACCTCAGCAAAGGCATGACACAGTGAGGTTTGCCTTTCTTAACTCCCCGGCCGGCAATAATTCCGCCGAGTATCGCGTGCGCACAATCTTCGTGCTTCACTGGCCATTGTGACCGAAACGCAGCGGCAGCTCGGCGAGCACGATCCCCACGAACCGCACGAGGACCTCGGCGGCAAGCTGAACTGGTTGCGCGCCGGAGTTCTCGGGGCGAACGACGGGATCGTGTCGGTGGCCGGCATCGTGGTCGGGGTCGCCGGGGCGACCACGAGCAGTACCGCGATCCTCACCGCGGGAATTGCCGGGCTGGTCGCCGGCGCGTTTTCCATGGCCGGCGGGGAATACGTGAGCGTGAGTACCCAGCGGGACACCGAACAGGCGCAGCTGCGCCTGGAGAAGCACGAACTGAAAACCATGCCCGAGGCCGAGGAACGCGAGCTGGCGCAGATCTACCAGGAGAAGGGCCTCTCCCCCGAGCTGGCCGGACAGGTGGCGCGGGAACTGACCCGCAAGGATGCCCTGCAGGCGCACGCCGAGGCGGAACTCGGCATCGATCCGGACAACCTGACCAGCCCATGGCAGGCCGCGTGGGCTTCGCTCGTCGCGTTCACGGCCGGCGCGCTGCTGCCGTTGCTGGCGATCGCCTGGACGACGGTCAGCGTGCGCGTGTGGGCCTGTGCGCTGGCGGTGGCGGCAGGCCTCGCGCTGACCGGGTTCGTCAGCGCGAGGCTCGGCAACGCGAAGGCAGGGCGGGCGATCGTCCGCAACGTGGGCGTCGGCGCCCTCACCATGCTCGTCACCTACTTCGTCGGCGTGGCCTTCGGCACCACCATCGGTTAGTGCACGCCCTTCATCAGCTTGCGCACGAACGGAAGGCAGGCGAACAACAGCAGCCCGACCGCGACCGCGACACCGCCGATGATGCTGAAGTACGGCGTTTCGTTGTGCACGTCGTAGGACTCCGCGAGCTTGCCCGACAGCGCCGTACCCAGTGACACGGACAGAAAGTTCAGCGCCACCATCTGCGTGCGGAACTTCTCCGGCGCGAGCTTCGTGGACAACGACAGCCCGACCGGCGAGAGCATCAGCTCACCGGCGGTGAACACGAACAGGATGCCGGCCAGCGCGATCAGCGGACTGCCGTTCTCCCCCGTCCCGGTCATCGGCAGGAACAGCAGGAACGCCAAGCCCATCAGCACCGTGCCGAACACGAACTTCATCGGCGTGGACGGCTGCCGCGGGCCGAGCTTGGTCCAGATCGCCGCGACGATCGGGGCGAGCACGATGACGAACACCGGATTGATCGAGTTGACCCAGGACACCGGCATCTCCCAGCCGAACAGGTTCCGGTCCAGCCGCTGGTCGCTGTAGATCGCCACGACCGTCGACTGCTGCTGGTAGAGGGAGAAGAACGCGGCACTGGCGAGGTACATCGGGATGAACGAGAACACCCGGCTGCGCTCGTCGGCGGTGATCTTCCTGCTGGTCAGGATGACCACGAAGTACACCACCGAGATCACCACCACGAGGTAGATCACCACATCGGCGAGGTTCTCCGCGGTGATCACCCCGGAGGTGATCAGCACGGCGATCGCGACTACGAGCACCACGGCGACCACGATCGGGACCATCCGCTGCGAGGAGGGCAGCGGGTTCGGCACCTCGGAGGCCTTCTCGCCGAGGTTCTTGCGGCCGAGCGTGTACTGGATCAGGCCGAGCGCCATGCCGATCGCGGCAAGCCCGAAGCCGAAGTGGAATCCGAGGTTCTGCTGGGCGAGCCCGGTCAGCAGCGGGCCGAGGAACCCGCCGAGGTTGACGCCCATGTAGAAGATCGTGAAGCCGGCGTCGCGCCGTTCGTCGCCTTCGGCGTAGAGCGTGCCGACCACCGAGGTGGCGTTGCCCTTCAGCCCACCGGAACCGAGCGCCACGCAGGCGAGGCCGACTCCGACCCCGGCCATTCCGGGCAGCACCGCCAGCGCGATGTGCCCGATCATCACGATGATCGCGCTGTAGAACAAGGTCCGTTCGGAGCCGAGCAGCCGGTCCGCGATCCAGGCACCGACCACAGTGGACAGATACACGGTGCCGCCGTAGGCGCCGACGATGCCGACCGCGGCACTCTGGTTGATTCCGAGCCCACCCTGGCTCGCCTGGTAGTAGAGGTAGATGGCGAGGATGCCCTGCATCCCGTAGTAGGAGAAGCGCTCCCACATCTCCACGCCGAAGAGGTTCGCCAGTCCCCGCGGGTGACCGAAGAACCTCGTGTCCTGCTGGACCTCGGTAGAGCTGCTCACAACTGTCTCGTTCCTTGCGCTGGGACAACGTTGTCGTGCTTGTTTCGCATGCTAGGAGGAGAACAGGTGAACGAGAAACCGGCGTCGATAGGTGACTCGCTCGGTCGTTCGGCGCAGACCGTCGAGCAGCATGGGCAGGGGGAACAGGAAGTCCTTCAGCTCGTCCTGGTGGCTGACCTATCCGTTTCACGTTCGGTAACGCAGGCCACTGCGCTCCGGTGTACCGGCCGGTAGACTGGCTTATCGGTGTGCCGGGAAGCCTGGTCGGCAACAGGTTTCGTCGACCCCTCCCGGAGGTTTGCCCGTGATCGCACCGCGCCGCGCCGTCGCCGAGTTCACCCGTTACCTGCGCACCGAGACCACCGGCGGGCTGATCCTGCTCGCCGCGACCGCGGTGGCGCTCGTCTGGGCGAACTCACCGCTGCGCGGTACTTACGAAGCGCTGCGCGACTTCCGGCTCGGCCCGGAGTTCCTGCACTTGAACCTCACCGTCGGCGACTGGGCGAAGGACGGGCTGCTCGCGCTGTTCTTCTTCGTCGCCGGGCTGGAACTCAAGCGGGAACTCGTGGTGGGCGAGCTGTCCCGGGTCAAGCAGGCGATCCTGCCGGTCCTCGCCGCGGCCGGCGGAATGCTGGTGCCCGCGCTGGTCGCGCTCACGATCGGGGCAGGCACGCCGGGCATGGACCGGGCCTGGGCGATCCCGGTGGCCACCGACATCGCGTTCGCGCTCGGCGTACTCGCGCTGACCGCGTCGAACCTGCCCAGCAGCGCGCGGGTGTTCCTGCTTTCCCTGGCCGTGGTGGACGATCTCGGTGCCATCCTGATCATCGCGATCGTCTTCACCAGCGGGTTCGACCTGATCGCCGCCGGAGTCGCGGTGCTCGCGCTCGCGCTGTACGCGTTCCTCCAGCACAAACGCGTGCGCACGTCCTGGCTGTACGTCCCGCTCGCGCTGGTCACCTGGGTCGCGGTGCATTCCGCCGGGGTGCACGCGACGATCGCCGGCGTCCTGCTCGGCCTGCTCACCCGGGTCCGCCCGGACGAGGGCGAGGACGAAGCTCCCGCGATCCGGCTGGAACACCGGCTGCAGCCGTGGTCGGCCGCGGTCGCGGTGCCGATGTTCGCCTTGTTCGCCGCGGGGATCGCGGTGAACGGCGACGCGCTGGCGCAGGTGTTCACCACGGCGTTGCCGCTGGCCGTCCTTTTCGGACTCGTCGGCGGGAAGTTCGTGGGCATCCTCGGCGCGAGCATACTGGCGGTGAAGCTGCGGATAGCGGAGAAGCCCCGCGGCATGGGCTGGCGCGACCTGAGCGCGCTGGCGCTGCTGGGCGGCGTCGGGTTCACGGTGAGCCTGCTGATCGCCGAACTGGCGCTGCCCGAAGAAACCAGCGAGCTGGCCAAGGCGGCGGTGCTGATCGGATCCGCGGTGGCCTCGCTGGGCTCGGCCGCGCTGCTGCTGCGGCGCAGCCGGGCACACGCGCCGGTGGACTGATCACGACACTCCCGCCGGTCCGTCGCGCCCGGAGAACGGCCACGTGGCACGATGACCCGGTGAGCAGCCCCAAACACGAGCGCACCAGCCCCGACGGCGTGGGGGCCGTGCCGTACCTGCCCCTGTCCAGCGATGAGGAGGCCGCGGCGAGCGAGCAATCCATCGGCAGGCTGGTCGGCGACGCCACCCAGCACCTGTCGACGCTGGTCCGGGCCGAGGTGGAACTGGCGAAGTCGGAGCTGGTCGCCGAGATGAAGAAGGCGCTCAAAGGCGCGGTCTTCTTCCTCATCGCGCTCGCGGTGGGGCTCTACAGTTCCTACTTCCTGTTCCTGTTCGTCGCGGAGATCCTGTCCGACTGGTGGGGTGTCCGCTGGCCGGCGTTCCTCACCGTGTTCGGCCTGATGCTGCTGACCACGGCGCTGACCGCGTTCCTCGGCTGGCGCAAGGTGAAAAAGCTACGCGCCCCGGAACGCACCATCGGCAGTGTCAAGGAGACCGCCGCGGCACTCAAGCCGCGTAAGGCCGCCGAAGACGACCTGCCCGCCACCCAAGCCTGACCGCGGCCGGGCGGGCTGAGGCGGAGCAGGTGCTGGAGCTGACCCCGGACCCGTCGATCGTGCGGGCCGAAGGCCCATGGATACACCGCGACATCTCGGCCAACGGCATCCGGCTGCACGTCGCCGAGTGCGGCGAGGGGCCGCTGGTGCTGTTCCTGCACGGATTCGCCGAGTACTGGTGGGCCTGGCACCACCAGCTGCCCGCGATGGCCGAAGCGGGCTTCCGCGCGGTCGCGGTGGACCTGCGCGGCTACGGCGACTCGGACAAACCACCGCGCGGCTACGACGCGTGGACGCTGGCAGGCGACGTCGGTGGCCTCATCAAGGCCCTCGGCGCCCGCCGGGCACACCTCGTCGGGCACGCCTGGGGCGGAATGCTCGCGTGGACCGTCGCGGCGTTGCACCCGCGGCTGGTCGCCTCGGTGACGTCCGTGGGCGGCGCGCATCCGCTGGCACTCAAGTCCGCGGTGAAACGCTCGGCCTTGCGCCCCGCGCGCGGACAAGCACGGGCGACCGGGCACCTATTCCGTTTCCAGGTCCCGATGGCGCCGGAGAAATGGCTGGTCCGAGACAGCGCGGCCAACGTCGAGACACTCTTCTCCGACTGGTCCGGCGCACGCTGGCGCGGCACGCGGGCGTTCGCCGAGACCGTGCCTGCGTTCCGGCAGGCGATGCTCGTACCCGGGGTCGCGCATTCCGCGCTGGAGTACTACCGCTGGGCGTTCCGCGCGCAGTTCCGCGGCGACGGCCGCCGGTTCACCGAGGCGGTCGGGCGGCGGGTGACCGCCCCGTTGCTGCAACTGCACGGCGCTGAGGACACCTGCATCCTCCCGGAAACCGCGCTGACGTCGGTGCACTGGGCGGGGCCGCACCAGGCCCCGCGGATCTGGCCGGAGGTGGGGCACTTCCCGCACCTGGAAGTCCCGGAGCGGGTCACCGAATCCCTCATCGACTTCGTGCGCTGACCGCTGGGCCGCAAAGCTGTGAAGGGTCCCTTCACAGCCTCAGCGGCCGTGAAGGGACCCTTCACAGCCCTTCCCGGGACTCAAGCAGCGCAGGCGCCGGTGGCCACCCGGCTGGTCTGCGACGGGGCCGCGTCGACCTCCGCGCGGACCTGTTCGGCGGTCAGCGTGAACCCGGTGTCCTGATCCTCGACGGCCGCGCCGAACACGACCCCGATCACCTCTCCGTCCGGCGTGATCATCGGGCCGCCGGAGTTTCCGCTGCGTACGGTGCCGCGGACGGTGAACACGTCGCGTTGCACGGTGTTGGCGTCATAGATGTCCGGACCACGCAGGTTGATCCGCTGCCGGATCCGGGCCGCAGTCGAGGTGTACGGGCCGTCGAGCGGGTAACCGAGCACTACGGCGTTGTCGCCCGCCTTCGCGGTCTCCGGAGCGAACGGCAGCACCGGCGCGCTCAACCCGGGTACCGCCAGCACCGCGATGTCCACCTCAGGATCGAAGTACACGACCCGTGCCCGGTAATCGCCCGCAGTGGACTCGATGCCGACTTCGTCGGTACCGGCGACCACGTGCGCGTTCGTCATCACGCGCTGCGGCGCGATCACGAAGCCACTGCCTTCCAGCGAACGCGAGCACGACGGCGCGCTGCCGCGGATCTTGACCACACTCGGGTGCACCCGGCGCGCGACCGCGGAGACGTTGGCGGACGAGGTGTCCGGCGGCGGCGTGTCCACTGCGGGCGCCTTCTCGAACGGCGCCAGCACGGACGGGAACCCGGACGCGTCCAGCAGCTTGCGCAGATCGCTCGGCAACCCTTGCGCTTCCGACGGCATCAGGTCGTTGACCTTGCCGAGCACCACCGAGGAGTTGATCGACTTCGCCAGCCCCGGCACCGCGGACACCGTGGTGAGCGGGTTCGCCACCAGCCACGCCACGATGAACACCGCCGCTCCCTGCACAATCGCGCCGAGCGTCTTGTCGATCGCGGACAGCCGGTCCGGGTTGATCTTGTTCCGCAGCTTCCGGCCGGCCCACACACCGAGCGTCTCGCCCAGCACGATCAGGAACACCACCACGGCGAACGCGAACGCGACCTTCGCCACCGGGTTGTCGAACAGTTCGATCACGAACGGCGCGAGCTTCACCCCGCCCACCGCGCCCAGCCCGACACCGATCAGCGCGGGCAGCGCCACGACCACGCCCTGGAACGCCCCGGACACGGCCGCCATCAGTGCGAGCACCAGCACCACGACGTCGACCCAGTTCACCGGCGTCCCTCCTCGCCCGAGCCGCCCAGTGCCGCGTTCCGGGCCTGGTGTTCGGCCCACGCTACGTCAAGGTCCCGCACGTCGCCGGTCTCCCACTCCCGTTCCCAACCGCCGAGGGAAAGCAACACCGAGAGCAGCCCAGCGGTAAAGCCCCACACGAACAGGCCGTCGACGTTGAAGGCAGGCCCCTTCCACGACGTACCCTCCCGGCTCACGCGGAACCGGTTGGCCGGGTCGGCCAGATCGGCCAGCGACACCCGGGCGACCGCGGCGGTCTCGCCCGGATCGACCGCGCGTACCGGCGAAGGCTCGTGCCAATACGCCAGCACCGGCGTGACGGCGAAGCGCGAGACCGGCACGTACAGCTCCGGCAGCACCGCGACCGGCAGCACGCCGGACGGATCGACGCCGGTCTCCTCCTCCGCCTCACGCAGCGCCGTACCGACCGGTCCGCCGTCGCCGTCTTCGGCGCCGCCGCCGGGGAAGGCCACCTGACCAGCGTGCGAACCGAGGGTCTCGGCCCGGCGGGTGAGCAGCACGTCCGGCCCGTCCGCCCGTTCGCCGAACAGGATGAGCACCGCGGCGGCCCGGGTGAGCAGGTCCTCGGGCGGGCTGAACCTGGTGAACGCGCGGCTGTCCACTTCCGCTGACACCTTCACCAGGGGCCGCAGCCATGCCGGAACAGCCTCGGGTTCGACGAGCGGTCCGGTCATGAGAAGTCCTTCACAGCGGCACGCACCTGCTCGGTGCTGTCGAACAACCGTGGGGTGGCGATGAACCGAACTTGCCCGTCCGCGGTGACGAGGTACGAAGCGGGCAACGACGACGGCACCTTCAACGCTGCGCGGATCGGACCGGTCTGGCCACCGCCGTCATAGAGCGACGGCAGGTGTACGCCAAGCCGCGTGAGAAGGCCTAGTCCGTCTTCAGCGGGACTCGCGACCTGTACGCCGAGTACTCGTACCGCGCCCGGCTCGTCCGCGTAGCGCTGCAACACCGGCAGCTCCGTCCGGCACGGCTGGCACCACGAAGCCCACACGTTGACCAGCGTGGGCGCACCGCCGAGCACCTTGGCGACGTCGACGCGCGCGCCGTCGCCGAGGCAGTCGGCCTGGATGCCCTCGGCCTGAGCGACCGGCTTTCCGCTGGGAGGCGGGCAAGGACTCAGCCTCGCTTGCGCCCGTACCGCCGCGAGATCCCCGGTCGCGGCAGGCGCGGACTTGTCGTCGCCACGCAGGGTCAGCACCGCGGCCAACGCAGCGGCGACGAGTACCGCGACGCCCAGGGCCCACTTCGTGGCAGTGGTCACCCTCGCGCCGCCAGCTCGAGAATGTGGTCGCGCTCCTCGCCCTTGACCAGCTTCGCGGCGATCTCGAACTCGGTCGGCCCGGCGCCGAACGACGGGCAGTCCTTGCGCAGCGGACAGGCCCCGCAGGCCGGCTTGCGTGCGTGGCAGACCCGGCGGCCGTGGAAGATCACACGGTGGGACAGCATCGTCCACTCCTTGCGCGGAATCAGCTCGCCGACCGCGTGCTCGACCTTGACCGGGTCCTCCTCGGCGGTCCAGCCCCATCGGCGCACGAGCCGGCCGAAGTGGGTGTCCACTGTGATGCCCGGCACGTCGAAGGCGTTGCCGAGCACCACGTTCGCGGTCTTGCGGCCCACGCCCGGGAGGGTGACCAGCTGCTCCAGTCTGCGCGGCACCTCGCCGTCGAACCGCTCGACGAGCGCCGCGCCGAGCCCCAGCAGCGAGTTGGCCTTGGCCCGGAAGAACCCGGTCGGGCGCAGGAACTCCTCCAGCTCGGCGCGGTCGGCCGCGGCGTAGTCGGCGGCGGTGCGGTACTTCGCGAACAACGCCGGCGTGACCAGGTTCACCCGCACGTCCGTGGTCTGCGCGGACAGCACCACCGCGACCAGCAGTTCCAGCGGATTCGTGAAATCCAGCTCGGCTTTCGCGTCCGGATATACCTCGTCCAGGCAACGTTTCATCCGCCGGGCGCGTCTTACGAGGGCTAGCCGGCTTTCGGCGCCACCCTTGCGGGGGGCGTTCGGGGCAGCTGGTGGCACCCCGATAGCCTACGGGCGAGTCGGACGAGCCGGTCGGAGCACCCGACGGTGGGCGGCCGACCCGCCAGAACACCACCTTGGCGCACGTCCGCCATGAGCGAGGATCTGGAGTCCATGACTGTGTTTGACGGATGTGTCGCATGACCGTCTGGTTCGTGATCTTGGTCCCCCTGGTGATCATGTTCTTCGCGCTTTTCATGGAGCGGGTGGAGACCCGGCTCAAGCATGTCGCGGTGCAGGAGAACGAGGTCGAGGAGTTCCTGGAGAAGGCTCAGCCGAACGAGGTGCGGGCGCTCTACGGGCACGGGATCGGCCGGGCGCTGGAGCTGTTCAGGCTACGTCGGCTGGGCGGACGGGCAGCCAGGCTACGCGCGCGGCGCGTGCGGAGTTAGGCTGCTCAGTCGGACGAGGTCATCCCCCGGCCGCCGGCTTCGCTCGGCGAGCCGACGGGCGATCTTGCCGGTAGACCCTAGACTGACGCGAAAGTGATCGGCGACACTGCCTCCGGCTTGCGGAGGCAGTGCTCGTTTCTCGACGAGGAGGCACCCGAGGTGGACGAAACCCTGGCCCGTGCGGGCATTTTCCAGGGTGTGGAGCCGGCAGCGGCGGAGGCGCTGGCCCAGACCTTGGAATCCGTGGAGTTCCCCCGCGGCCACGTCATCTTCAACGAGGGCGAACCGGGCGACAAGCTGTACATCATCCAGTCCGGCAAGGTGAAGATCGGCCGCAAGTCGCCGGACGGCCGGGAGAACCTGCTCGGCATCTTCGGCCCGTCCGACATGTTCGGCGAGCTGTCCATTTTCGACCCCGGCCCCCGCACCTCGAGCGCGACGACGGTCACCGAGGTCCGCGCGGTCACGATGGACCGCCCGGCGCTGCGCCAGTGGATCTCGACCCGCCCGGAGATCGCCGAGCAGCTGCTGCGCGTGGTGGCCCGCCGCCTGCGCCGCACGAACAACATGGTCGCCGAGCTGATCTTCACCGACGTGCCCGGCCGGGTGGCCCGCGCGCTGCTGCAGCTGGCCCAGCGCTTCGGCAGCCAGGAAGCCGGCCTGCTGCGCGTGACGCACGACCTCACCCAGGAGGAGATCGCCCAGTACGTGGGCGCCTCCCGCGAGACCGTGAACAAGGCACTCGCCGACTTCGCCCACCGCGGCTGGCTCCGGCTGGAAGGCAAGAGCGTGCTGATCCTGGACCCGGAGCGGCTGGCCCGCCGCGCCCGCTGACGTAGTCCCGAAGGCCACTCCCACCGTCTCGTGCTGGTGGGAGTGGCTTTTGGCTTGTCTGGGGCGGGTCCTTCGGGGGTCCGGCGGGGTGCCTGACCGGGTCTCCTGTGGATGTTCCCGGCTGGGCTTCCCGGTGCCCCGCTGGGTTTCCCCCGATGCCGGGGGGCCTGGGTTCCCGGCGTCTTCCGCCCAGCAGGGCTCCCGTTGGAAGCGTGCCCGGCAGGGATCCTGAGGTCCGGGGGCGAGGTCTCCCGCGGAGACCTGACGGACTTGACTGGCACAGCGTTTGCCTGGCGGGCGTCTGCCCGGCGCGGAGTTTGCCCGGAGCGAGGCTGCACAGCGCGACGTTTGCCCGGCGGAATGTTCGCGCGGGCAAAGGCAAAACTGCCCGTACTGGGCGGGATTCCCGGCCACTCCGGCATTGACCGGCGGCAACCGTCACGTTGCGTACTCACCATGCCGGTCACCCTGGACATCACCGGGCCGCTCGCCATCTTGGCGGTAACCATCAGTGATCTTCGAGGTTTCGCCCTGCGATCCCGTCGGCGAATCATGCGGAGGACGCCGTACTCGGCCGTCGACTTTGGACGCTTCCTCCCACGGCACCAGGCTCGGCCTATGCCAACTCGGACCACTTCCACCAGCCGAGCGCACTGCGCTCAGCCGCCAACTCCGGGCTTCCTCCCCGTGTCGACGGCACTGCGCTCGACACAGCCAGGCACCATTCCCCTGACCAGCCAACGCGCTCAGCCGTCAACACAGGCCGCGTCTTCCCTGCAGACGGTCCACTCGCCAACGGCGCACAGCCACGTCTCGGCGTCGGCCGGCACTCAGTACTGCCGCGCAGCCTCGTGCTGCCAGACCTACCGGTCTCGCCCTGTCCACGCCATCCTGGTCAGCCGCCCGTACCCATCAAGTCCCGGTCCGGATCCTTGTAGGTGGAGCGGCCAGCCCCACTGCCCGAATGAGCCCGCCAGGAACTCTCCTCGGCCGGCCGCTGCCTTCAGCCGGATTCCGCGCCCCCACATCCCCAGCCCACACACATCCCGAACCCCAGCCCCGACATTTCCCCTACGACCTGCGCCTTCTCCCACCGACACCCCGCCGAACCCGCACAGTGACAACCCCACCCGAGATTTCCCCGATCGCGGAGACCTCGTCCCCCACACGTGCGGCATCCACCCGACCCCACCGTGTCCTCCCCGCACTCCGGCTCCGCGACCGGAAAATGACAAGGAGCCGGGCGCCACCCCCGACGTGGCGCACCGGCTCCTTGCCTGTGCGCGGATCATCCCCCGACGACCCGCGCTCCCCGCCCTCCGGACCAGGCCCCGACCCTTATGCCGGAGGGAGCTGGGTGCTGTGTTGTTGTACAACCATCATGGCCACTACCCACGAATTCAAGGCCATTCACCCTCAAGGACGCCGACTCCGCGGATTAGTTGCACCAGTTCATCGAAAATCCATCTGCCGTTACCGGATCGAGACCCAGCCGCCCCCTACAACCGGCGTTTCAAGCCCCGCGGAGAGGGCCGAGCATCGCCGGCCGACGATGCGGCTGGACTACGTCCGAGCACCTTCACGGTACTCCGCGACAGCGGGCCCGTCACGAGTTTTTCCGCCGACAGAACGACAACGAGCCGAGCGCCGGATGTGCGCGCAGCCACCTCGATCGTCACATCCGCCTATGCCAAAAGCTGTTCTTACCGAACAAAATCCCCAATCGGCACACGGTCCGGCCGAGTTCCGAATCGACAGCGATCACCGCCACACCCGACGGTCGCCACAGTGATTCGCCTCGCAGCACCGACGCCATTTCCTCCTGCGCGACAGGCCACGAGTCGCGCGCAGCCGTCACACGTCAGGCACAAAGGTGACGCACGTGACCGGCGCCTTACTGGTACCAACGTACCAGTTTATGGCAGACTGGTACGTGTGTCCCAGTCTGCTCACCTAGAAGGCCGCACCACGCTCGCTGACTACCGTGCCGCTCTGACCGCACCCGGCGCGCGAGGTCCGGCCGTAGCCTCGGCGCTGGCCCGGCTGCCGATCGCGATGGTCGGCATCTCGGCTCTGCTTTACGTACAGCGCGAGACCGGCTCGTTCGCCGACGCAGGGCTGGTTTCCGCCAGCGCCCTCGCAGGCGTCTCGCTCGGCGCGGTGATCCAGGGACGACTGATCGATCGCTTCGGGCCGACGCGCCCCCTGCTGGTTGTAGCCGCGTTGCTGACGCTGTCGATGACTGCGCTCGCCGTCGCGATCGATGCGCACGCGTCCACCTTCGCATTGGTAGCACTGTCTGCCGCGACGGGACTGTCGGAACCAATGGTCGGCTCCGCGTCGCGCGCGCTCTGGACGAAGCTGCTACCGGCAGGACAAGCGCGTAACGCCGCACTGTCCTACGAAGCGATCAGCATGGAGGTCTTCTTCATCCTGGGGCCGGGCATCGCGGGCCTGTTGATCACCGCTCCGTGGCCGGGCACCGGCATGATCGTCGGGGCCGCGACGATGGTCATCGGGGCGATACTGTTCGCGTTGAGCCCTGCCGTACGCGGGTGGGGTCCCGCTCCGCACGTGAAGAAGCCCTTGCTCGGCGCGCTGGCAGGGTCGGGCATGCGCACGCTCGCGCTGGCGGCGTTGGGCTTCGGCCTCGTGATCGGCTTCGTCGAGGTCGCCGTACCGGCCGCAGCGACAGAAGCCGGGCATACGTCTTTCAGCGGACTACTGCTGTCCGCGTGGTCAATCAGCTCAGTCGCCTTCGGTGTGGCGTACAGCTTGCGCCCATGGCCACGGGCACTCAACTTGCGACTGCCGGTCCTGCTGAGCGGCTTCGGTGCGTTAGTGGCGTTACTCGCGTTGCCGTCGTCGTTGTGGGCGCTGGCGTTGGTGATGCTTCTGGCGGGGGCGATGATCACGCCGCAGTCGACTACGCACTCCGCGGTGATCGAGGCCGTGGCACCGCCGGGCACGGCGGCCGAAGCGTTCGGCTGGGTACTGACCGCGGTCACGTTGGGGCTCGCTGCCGGGCAGTCGATGAGCGGATATCTGGTCGAGCACCTCGGGATCGGTGCCGCGTTCCTTGCCGGCGGGGTGGCCGGGGTGGCCTTGTCCGTGCTCGTGTGGCTGCTGCGCGGGACGGTGCGGCCAGCGCCGGTCCCAGCCGGTTCGCCCAGCGGCGAACTGGTCGCCGCCGGAGGCTGAGCGGAGTATTGGTCCCTTTCGCTCCGGTCAATTTTCCACAGGTCAGCACGCATTTCCGGAAACGGGCGCGAGCTTTTGTCGGTGGCCGCCGCTAGCTTGGCCGACATGGATCTGACCTCCCTCGTGCGGCCGCTGGCAGCGGTCGCGAACGCCGCGGTACGACTCCTCTCCCGGCAGGCTCGGCTGCGCTTGCGGGCGAGCACAAGCGGTCTCGTGGTCTCCGGCGGAGACCACGAGCTGGCCGTACGATTCACCAGTCCCGCGACCGCGCACACCGACGGCGAGGTGCTGGTACCGGCCGCGCCGGTCGCCGAAACGCTGCGGATGCTCGACGTTGACCGGGCCCGGCTGGTCGTCGAAGGCAGCCGGCTGGCGATCCGGACGGAGGGCGGGCGATTCGCGTTGCCGCTGCAGGACCGGGATCGCTACCAGGACACCGGCCCACCGCCCAAACTGTCCGAAGTGGATAGTGCAGTGCCGGCCTCCGCGTGCGCACGGTGGCGGGCACCGCCGCGCGGGCCGACCGATCGGAGCGGGGCCGGATTGGCTCGCGGCCGGTTGGTGCGGCCTGGATGGACGCAGCGGGATGGTGCGGCCCGGTCTGTGCGGCACGC
Organism: Amycolatopsis panacis; assembly: GCF_003600245.1. Lineage (NCBI taxonomy): Bacteria > Bacillati > Actinomycetota > Actinomycetes > Pseudonocardiales > Pseudonocardiaceae > Amycolatopsis > Amycolatopsis panacis. The sequence continues at coordinate 204,042 of NZ_QZFV01000076.1, read as the reverse complement.
CAGTCCGATCCTCCGGCCGGTCCGACGCCGCTGGCGCCGCCGACCGTTGCCGGGTCACGGATATTCAGGCGCACAGTGGCTGGGTGCCCGTAGTCCGGAAGGGGTGATCAGGAACGGGTGGTCAGGCTGCGGATTCCTCGCGGACCGCGGCGTGCACCTCAGCGACGGTCGGGTTCACCAGGGCCGACGAGCCGACGATCACGGTCGGTACGGTTTCGTTGCCGTTGGCCACTTCGCGGACTCGTTCGGCGGCACCGGGCTCTTCCCAGATGTTGATCTCCCGCAAGGACAGGCCGCTCTCCACGAGTTGCGAGTGCAGTGCTTCGCTGAACGGGCAGCCCGGCCGCCAGTAGAACTCGACCTCGACGTTGTTCATCGTCCGTCCTCCGAAGCACGCAGGTATGCCAGCTGGGCTTGCACACTCGCCTCGGCGGGGGGCCAAAGCGACTGGTCGACGTCCGCGTAGACGATCTCCACGACCTGTCGTGGCGTCGCGTTCGTGCCAAGCACCTGCAAGGCCGAACGCACCTGGTCCAGCCGCTGTTCCCGGTGGGCTAGGTACTCCCGGGCGGTGGCCGGCAGATCCGGCAGCTCCGGGCCGTGCCCGGGCAGGCCGGGGGTACCCGCGGGCAGGTCGATCAGACGGCGTAGCGAATGGAGGTAATCGCCGAGGTCGTGCAGAACCGTCGTGCCGCGGCCGAGGATGGTGTCACCGGTCAGGATCTGGTTCGCGACGTGCAAGGAGACCGAATCGTCGGTGTGCCCGGGGGTATGCACTACGCGGAATTCCAGGCCGCCGCCGGACACCACGTCGCCGTCGGCGAAGGGGTCCGCGCCGAGGCACAGGGACGCGTCGAACGCGCGGACCGGCGCGCCGGTCCGCGCGGCCAGCCAGGGTGCGCCCTCGATGTGGTCGGGGTGGTGGTGCGTGAGCAGGATCAGCTCGACCGCGCCGATACCCGCCAGCCGCTCCAGGTGGTCCAGGTCGTGATAGCCCGGGTCGACGACCACCGCCGCGGACGCCTCCGGGGCACGCAGCACCCAGCTGTTCGTGCCCTCCAGCGTCATGGTGGACGGGTTGTTCTCCAGCAGCACCGACGCCGTCTCGGAAACCCGGCGCAGCACGCCGTAGGCGGGGGCGGTCATTCAGTCCTCCGTCGGATCGAGGATGACGCGGATCAGGTCCCCGTCGGGGACCAGTTTCGGGACCGTCTTCACGATCTCGCGCGCCTGTGCGAGCGCGGCGTCCGCGGTGGCGAACTCCTTCAGCTCGTTCAGGGTGAGCCAGGTCGGCGGCATCAGCCCGCGGCGCCCTTCGCGCGCGTCCGCGATCGCGGCGGACGGACGCTGCCAGCCCACGGCGTCGGCCTCGGACGTCGCGCCGTCCGCGCCTTGGCCTTCCGGGAGCTTCGCAACGAAGAATCGGGTGTCGTAGCGACGCGGCTCTTCCCGCGGCGTAACCCAGTGCGCGTATGGGCGCAGCAGGTCCGCACGCAGCGTAAGGCTCGCCCCCGCGAGAAACCCGGCTAGCGAGATTTCCCTACGCTCCAAGGCTTTCCGCGCTTCGCGATACGGAATGACGTCGGCGACCACGGCGTCCTCGGTCCCCGCCAGCAGCACACCGGTCTCCTCGAACGTCTCGCGCACCGCGCCGCACACCAGCGCACGGGCGAGCCCCTCGTCGCACGCGAACTGCTCGCCCCACCACGACGGCGATGGCCCGGCCCAAGCGACGGACGCGTCGGCATCCCGCGGATCGACACCACCGCCGGGGAACACGGTCATCCCGCCGGCGAACGCCATCCCGCGCACGCGGTGCTGCAGGAAAACCTCCAGCCCGTCCGCGGCGTCGCGGAGCAGAATCACCGTCGCGGCATCCTTCGGCCGCACCGGCGGGCCATCAGCGTTGTCCCGGATCGCGATGCCCGGGCGGGCAGGGATGTCGAAGACGAACTCACGCGGCCGATCCACCCGGGCAACATACCTCGCGACCAGTGCGCAACGCCGACCACCGGACGCACATCACGGCCCGGCACCGGACAAACGGCCGCGCAGCACCACACCGGCCTACGGACCGAACGAGCCACAGGCCACGGGCTGGAGGCAGGGTCACGGGGTCAGAGGCCACAGGCATGGCCGCGGAGTTAGAGGCCGCGGCCGGGCGGCACAGGCACAATCCGCGTAACCAAGCGAGACTCGCCCAAACCAGGCCCAACCACCGAAGGACCAGCCCAGAAACAGCCCAAGACGCAGAACGGCGGACCAGGCACCCTGGTCCGCCATCCAGCTTTCAACCGTGAAACCCGCGCAAAGACCCCAGTTCAGGCCCGAACACGCAGCAGCCGGTTCAGCCCGCAGTCGGCGGTTCAGGAACCCGACCACCGCTGGTCGCCGCCGGAGCGGGATGCGCCGTTGAGGCGGAGGCGGGCGGCTTCGGCTCGTTCGCGTTCGGCCAGTTCCTCGTGGAGTTCCCGCAGCAGTGCGCGATCCCGTTCGGACAAGCTGGGGTCGTCCAGGTCCAGCGCGGGCAGCTCCACGACCTCGTGCATGCTCGGCTTGCCCGCGGCGATCTCGCGGCCCTTCTCCGGGTCCTCGGCCAGTGCCTGCCGCAGCTGGGCGACCTCGGCAGAGGTCAGGTCCGAGGTGCGCTCGGCGCGGGTCTCCGGGCGCACCGCCGGGCGGTCGGGCTCGGCGGGCGGCGGGTTCTGCACGATCGGCACCACCGGGGCGATGGGGACCGGCGCAGGCGGGGCGGGTGCTTCCGCGGCCGGGCGGATGCCGTGCCTGCTCGGCGTTTCCGCCACCGGTTCGGCGACCGGCGGTGGGGAGACCGGCGCCCGCGGCGGGGTGCTCGGTTCCGGGCGGTAGTCCGGGGCCGAGTGCGTGCTGCCGGTGACCCACACGGGAGTCGCAACGGCGCTTGCGGCCTGGTGGTAGTCGGACTTCGGGACGCCGGGCCCGCTCACCTCGACCACCGAGCGGATGCCCGCCCGGCGCAACGCGGTGTCCACGCGGAAGGCGACGGCGGGCGGGTTGCCCTCCGGGCCCAGTTCCACCAGCACCACACGTTGCGGCAGCGCGCCAGGCACGCTGCCGGCCGGAGTGTTGCGCCACACCGCGTGCACCGAACGGACGTCCGGCAGCACCTGGAGGGTCCGATCGAGTGCCTCGGCGAGACCGAACTCGGGCTGGTGATCACCGGTGAACCGGTGCGTCTGCAGCGCCTCCGCGTCCTCGACCAGCAGGTCGTTGGCCAGCGTCGCGTCCGACCGGCTCATTTCCAGCACGAGTGCGAGCTCGGTCTGCTCGTCCGAGGTCACCGGGATCCGGCCCGCGATCAACGTGCCCGTGGTGAGTTCCACGGCCTCGTCGATGTGCGCGCGGGCGATCAGCTCGCGAGCCTCGGTGAGCGCGCTGTCGTCGATGCGGCCCGCCACGGCCAGCAACAAGTTGTGCAGACGCAGGGGCACCGAGAACCCGTCCATCGGCGGGCCTTCGTGAACCTCCACCATTGCTCTGCTCCTCCCAGCTCGCCTGGCGGCTCGAGCGTTACGCGGCGACTAGTCGATGACCGGCACCCGCGGCGCCGACGCAGACCAGCTCGGCTTCGGCGAGCGCGGCCCGGTGGTACCCGGGAGGGTCGAAACGCGGCGGAAGGACCTCGACGCTGGGCTCTTCGTCACCCAGGACCCGCAGCACCCGCTGCAGTTCCCCGGTGAGCCTCGGCCGGCCCGCGGTCGCGGTGACCAGCAGGACCCGCTTGGCCCCGTCCTCGCCGGCCGCGCCACCCAGGCGCCGCCAGCTCTGCCGCACTTCCCCCACGTCCGGGCGCCCACGCAGGGTCGCGTGGAGCAGCACGGACACGGAATCGACGGAGTTCACCCATTCGGGTGCACTCCGCGTGAATGTGTACCGGGTCTCGGCGACGTCGTCTACCCCCAGGGTGGAACTCACCTGGTGCCAGTCCGCACCGTGCGGAATCAGACCGGCCACGAGCAGCCGGTACTCCGTCTGGTCCAGATCGATCCTGTGCTTGAGCAAAGACCTGGGCAGGGTCCGCGCGAGGGTGCCCATGGCACCCTCGCCGAGCCAGTCCCGGAACCGCCACAGCAGCTGGTCGGGCGTCCGGCCGGCCAGCCGGAGCAGCAGTTCGTGCAGAGACTGTTCTATATCGGGGTCCATCACTGCACCTCCACGATCAGTTCGACCTCCACCGGCGATCCGATCGGAAGCTCCGCGACACCGACCGCGGAACGCGCGTGCACCCCGGCGTCGCCGAACACCTCGCCGAACAGTTCGGAGGCGCCGTTGACCACCGCGGGCTGGCCGGTGAAGCCGTCCGCGGACGCCACGAAGCCGACCACCTTGACGATCCGGGTCACCGAATCGATGCCGACCAGGGCGTGCACCGCGGCCAGCGCGTTGAGGGCCGAGGTCCGGGCGTATCCCTTGGCTTCCTCGGGGCTGACCTCCGCGCCGACCTTGCCGGTCGCGGCGAGCACGCCGTCCACGAACGGCAGCTGGCCGGAGGTGTAGACGTGCGAGCCACTACGCACGGCCGGCACGTACGCGGCCAGCGGTGCGGCGACTCCGGGCAGTTCGAGACCGAGTTCGGCGAGCCGTTCGCTCCAGGTCACAGCCGCCCCCTCAGCTCTTCGGCCGCTTGAGGTAGGCGACGTGCTGTTCGCCGCTCGAGTTGGGCAGCACGGTGACCAGCTCCCAACCGTCCTCGCCCCACTGGTCGAGGATCTGTTTCGTCGCGTGGATCAGCAGCGGGATGGTGGCGTACTCCCATTTGGTCGCGCTCATGACCCGGGAGCGTAACCAAACGAGCAAGCCCGGTCCGGACCGCCGCCGTCGAAGCCGGCCACCCGACCAGGTGAACGAGTGACGGACCGTGGCAGGTGTGGGTCACCTCACATTCACCCCGATCCGGGCGCGGGCCGGAGGGGCCGGGCGAAGGTCGCTAACGTGGTGCCGTGGAGACTTGGCGGATCGTCGCGACGGTGGCGCTCGCGGTAGCGGGGCTGCCGTTGACGCTCGCGATCATGGCGAAGAGCCGCGATCGCGTGAACGACTCGGGCCGGGTCGCGATCGTCGGGACGGTCACCGCCACCGCGCTGGTCGTGGTGGCCGTGCTCACCCTCACCGTGCTGCCGGGCGTGGTGACCTGGAGCCTCGTCGCGGCGGTCGTGGCTGCGGTCGGCGTCATGATGCTGGCCAGCTGAACGCCGGTTTACTGTTGACAGTGTGACCACACTCCCCGCCGGCTGGACTGATGAGCTCACCCGGGCCCGGCTGCATTTCGTCACCGGGAAGGGCGGCACCGGCAAGACCACGCTCGCCGCGGCGCTGGGCCTCGCGCTGGCCAGGGACGGCCGCCGGGTGCTGCTGATCGAGGTCGAGGGCAGGCAGGGCATCGCACAGCTGTTCGACACCGAACCCTTGCCGTACGCGGAACAGCGCATCGCCGCGGTCCCCGGCGGCGGCGAGGTGCGGGCGCTGCACATCGACGTCGAAGCGGCGCTTCTCGAATACTTCGAGATGTTCTACAACCTGGGTTTCGCCGGCCGCACGCTGCGCCGGATGGGCGCGATCGAGTTCGCCACCACGCTCGCGCCGGGGCTGCGGGACGTCCTGCTCACCGGGAAGATCAAGGAGTGCGTCGGCCGCACCGAATCCGACGGCCGGCACAGCTACGACGCGGTGGTGGTGGACGCGCCGCCGACCGGCCGCGTGGTGAAGTTCCTCGACGTCACCAAGGCTCTCACCGATCTCGCCAAGACCGGCCCGATCCGCGGCCAGGCCGACGGCGTCGTCCGGCTGCTGCACTCCGGGGAGACCGCAGTGCACCTGACCACGCTGCTGGAGGAGATGCCGGTCCGGGAGGCCGTGGAAGCGGTGGCCGAGCTGGACGGCGCCGATCTCCGCCCGGGCGCGGTCCTGGTCAACCGGGTCCGCCCGCCGCGGCTGCCGGCCCGTTCGGTGACCGCGGCCGCGGACGGCCGGGTGGACGCGGTGCGGGTGCGGTCCGGGCTCGCGTCGGCAGGCTTGAACCTGCCGGAGGAGACGCTGGACGCGCTCGTCGAGGAGACCGTGGAACACGCCGTGCGGGTGGCCGCCGAGCAGCGCGCCCGCGAGCAGCTCACGGAGGCCGATCTGCCGACGCTGGAGCTGCCGGATCTGACCGACGGGATCGACGTCGGCGCGCTCTACGAACTCGCCGACGCCTTGCGGGAACAGGGGGTGCGCTGATGCCGGAACTGGAGGTGGACGCCCTGCTCGACGACCCGGCGAGCCGGGTGATCGTGTGCTGCGGGTCCGGCGGGGTCGGCAAGACCACCACCGCCGCGGCGCTGGCCCTGCGCGCGGCCGAACGCGGACGGCAGACGGTGGTGCTGACCATCGATCCGGCCCGGCGGCTGGCGCAGGCACTCGGCCTGCGGGAGCTGGGCAATCACCCGAAGCAGGTGCAGGTCGAAGGCTTCGAGCCGAAGGGCGAGCTGTGGGCCATGATGCTCGACATGCGGCGCACCTTCGACGACATGGTGCGCGTGCACGCCGGCCCGGAACGCGCCGAGCAGCTGCTGCAGAACCCCTTCTACCAGACCATTTCCACCTCGTTCTCCGGGACGCAGGAGTACATGGCGATGGAGAAGCTGGGCCAGCTCGCGGCCACCGACGAGTGGGACCTGATCATCGTCGACACGCCGCCGAGCCGGTCCGCGCTCGACTTCCTGGACGCGCCGACCCGGTTGTCCACCGCACTCGACGGCCGGATGATCCGGCTGCTCACCGGGCCGGCCAAGGCCGGTGGCTGGGGGCTGCGCAAGGTGGTCAGCGCCGGGTTCTCGATGTTCGCGAAGGCGGTGTCCACGATCATCGGCGGCCAGCTGCTCGCCGACGCCTCGGCGTTCATGCAGGCCTTCGACAGCATGTTCGGCGGGTTCCGCGAGCGCGCCCGCAAGACCGCCGAGCTGCTGCGCTCGTCCGGTACATCGTTCCTGGTGGTCGCCGCGCCGGAACCGGACGCGCTGCGCGAGGCCTCCTATTTCGTGGAGCGCCTCGCCGCTGAGGCGATGCCGCTGGCCGGGCTGGTGGCCAACCGCACGCATCCGGTGCTCGCGCCGCTGTCCGCGACGGAAGCGCTGACCGCGGCGGAATCGGTGCGCAACGCCCCGCTCGCCGAGGCCGTACTGCGCCTGCACGCGGATCGCGTGGCTCTGGCCGAACGCGAGAACCGGCTGCTCGCCCGGTTCACCCGCGCGCATCCGGAGGTGCCGCTGGTCCGCGTGCCCGCCCTCGCCGGCGACGTGCACGACCTGGCAGGACTGCGCGACATCGGCGGGACACTGGGCACGACGGCATAACTCACGCTCGATTACCGCACACAACTCGGATCCCCGCCGCGGGTGCGACGGGGATCCGAGGAGGTCGGCAACGCGCGGTTTAGCCCGCCGCGGCGGCGAGCGCGTCCCGTTTGGCCGCTTCGAGCAGTCCGGTCCAGCTTTCGACGTCCGGGCGACGGCGCAGCAATGCCCGCCGTTCCCGTTCCGTCATGCCGCCCCAGACACCGAAATTGATCCGGCCATCGAGCGCTTCCCCCAGGCATTCCGTGCGGACCGGACAGCCCATGCACACGGATTTGGCCCGGTTCTGCTCCGCGCCGCGGACGAACAATCCATCCGGATCGGCGTCCCGGCACGAAGCGTTGACCCGCCAGCTCGACTCTTTGGTCTGCATACCCCCAGCTCCCTCATCTGGTGTATGGCACCAGCGAAGGCGAAGCTCCCCGCTCCCACCCCCGCGAGCGTTTTCCCACTGCGCCGCACGTCGGTGACGGCACCTCCCCGGTGCCGCTGCCGCCGTCCGGACCACCACGGCTCCCACCCGTGCTGGTCCGTCTGTCGGCATGTACGTGAGACGTTGACGGACTGTAGGGGTCGACGGTTCCCTTCGCCAAGCCCAAACTTGAATTCTCTTCCCGTACGCGACCGGATCACACCCGAATGACGCCCGGTTCGCCCTGCTTACCGGCCAGTAGCGGGTGTGAGGTCACGAAACCGCCACGGGCCTTCAGTACCCTGGCCCCTGTGCGCAAAAGGGACGGTTTGTTCAAGCTCCTCGGCCTCTGCCTGCTCGCGGGGGTGCTGACCGCGGGAATCCTCTTCCCGGTGGTGGGCGCCGCCGGCGTGATCTCGAACCAGGCAAGCGAGACAGTCGAGCAGACTTCGTCCGATCTTGCCGACGTGCCGCCGCCCTTGGTGACGACGGTCACCGACTCCGGGGGCAAGCCGATCGCGACGCTGTACAAGCAGTACCGCATCCCGGTCGCGCCCAGAGAGATCAACGACTCCCTGCGCTGGGCGCTGCTGTCCGCGGAGGACAAGGCGTTCTACGAGCATCACGGCGTGAACTGGGCCCGTACGCTGCGCGCCGCGGTGTCCAACACCGCCGGCGGTGAGACCCAGGGCGCGTCCACGATCACCCAGCAGTACGTGAAGAACTACCTGATCAACGTCGTCTACCGCGACGACAAGGCGGGCCAGGACACCGCGCGGGAGCAGAGCCTCTCGCGCAAGCTCAAAGAGGCCCGCATCGCGATCAACCTCGAGACGAAGCTGTCGAAGGACCAGATCCTCACCGGCTACCTCAACGTGGTCGAGTTCTCCCGGCAGATCTACGGCATCGGGGCCGCCGCGCACGCCTACTTCGGCACCACGCCGGAGAAGCTCACCGTGCCGCAGGCCGCGCTGCTGGCCGGGCTGGTGAACAACCCGATCGTCAACGACCCGTGGAACCACCCGGACAAGGCCACCAAGCGGCGCAACCTGGTGCTCGACCGGATGGTCAGCAACCAGAAGCTGGCCAAGGCGGACGCGGAGCGGTTCAAGACCGAACCGCTCGGCGTGACCCCGGACACCCCGGCCAAGCCCGCGGCGAACTGCACCGGCGCCGGGCCGGAGAACGGGTTCTTCTGCCAATACGTCGAGGATTACCTGATCAAATCGGGAATGTCGAAGGACCAGCTCTACACCGGCGGGTACACGATCAAGACCACGCTGGACGAGAAGGCCAACCACGAGGCCAAGGTCTCCGCGGAGACCCAGGTGTCCAAGACACAGAAGAATGTGGCGAACACGCTTTCGCTGGTCAAACCCGGAAAAGACCGGCACGAGGTGGTCGCGCTGGCGGCCAACCGGGATTACGGCATCGACCAGGATCAGGGGCAGACGATCTATTCCCTGCCGTCCGGGGTCTACAACACCGGTGGCGCGGGTTCGAGCTACAAGATCTTCACCTCGGCGGCGATCCTGGACCGCGGAATCGCCGGGATCTACAGCAACATCCCGGTGGGCAGCAGTTACACCTCACACGTGTTCACCGGTGGCGGCTCGCATTGCCCGCCGACCGGACCGCCGCTGAACTCCAAGTGGTACTGCGTGAGCAACGCGAGCAAGAACTCACCCGGTTCGAGTTCGCTGCAGGAGGCACTGGCGACTTCGCCGAACACCGCGTTCGTCGCGTTGGAAGACCGGCTCGGCAGCACCGCACCGGTCATCGACATGGCGACCAAGCTGGGCATGCGCAACACGATGGCCAGCGACACCAACGGTGCCGAGGTGGATCCGAAGGACCCGAAGAGCGTGCCGCAGTCGAAGGCCTACGGACCGACCGACAAGACCCCCGGTTACGGCGCGTTCACCCTCGGCTTCAGCCCGACCAGCGGGCTGGAACTCGGCAATGTGGCGGCGACCTTGCTCAGCGGCGGCGTCTGGTGCCCGCCGACGCCACTGGCATCGGTGACCGGCCGCGACGGAAAACCCGTGCCGGTCAAGGAGGAGGCCTGCCAGCAGGTCGTCCCGGAAGGCCTCGCGAACACCCTCGCGGTCGGCATGGGCAAGGACGACCAGCCCGGCGGCACCTCGGCGAAGGCAGCCGCCGCCGTAGGCTGGAACCGCCCCCTGATCGGCAAGACGGGAACCTCGCAGAACAACGGCTCGGCCACGTTCGTCGCCGGCACTCCGCAATTGGCCGGCGCGGCCATGGTCTTCCGCACCACCGGCATCGGCGGCCTCTGCTACAACGGCATCGGCAATGTCACGACGTGTGGTAGCAACGCCAACATGTTCGGTGGCGTGACCCCGGCACAGACCTGGTTCGGGGCGATGAAGAACATTCTGGGCGACCAGCCGATCGTGCCGTTACCGCCGGAGGATCCGAAGTACACGGGCCACTAGTTTCGCTTCGAAATACCCAAAAATAGTGTAGATAAAGAGCGGGCTCCCTCGTCAGAAAAGCGACGGACCCCGCTCTTTAATCGATTTAGTAAGCTGATATTTCAATCAGCACCAGGGAATGGGTAGTACATTTTTCGGATAGTCGATATAGTAGCTAGCCATCCAGCCGACCGTTGACAAGCCGGAACTCCCCGGGTAGTAGATTTCAACGCGCAGCCAGTTTGGATTCCCGCCAACCACCTGTCCAGCCTTTTGGCAGGTCGGAACCACTCCCCAATCAGGGTTTATTACTTTTTGAACCTTGCTGCAATTTGCAACCGACGGACTGTTGTCGCAATCAGCCCAGTGCAATTCATCCCCGCTTCGCACACTCACACCGTGGGCCCAGGTATGATATCTCGTCGCAGCTGACGCAACTCCAGCAGTACCAATGATAATCGAAAGAACCGTTACAATAGCTGCGACGATGCCGATTTTGCGCATTATTTCCCGTCTTAATCAGCTTACAAAAGCTACTCTGCTTCAATCCGGAACCCGCCACTACTTTCCCATAATATTCAGGTTCGGCTGCCAGCCCCTTTCTTGTTTGACCGTTGCCGAAGATTACTTCGCAATAAGGAAAACTTATCGCCTTGACGCACGCCCCATCCGTAGTATGCGGACGATAGCAATCAGGGAACCAGGACCCAGCGTGGCCAGCCATACGAGCAGTGGCCAAAACCGAGACATTCCGGCATACCAGTGGCCGTAAACAGCAAATGCCAGTGAGAACAACGGGATTACGCTCAGAATCCAAGGCTTTACCCGTCGGCCCCAGGGGAGTACAGCCAGAAACACCGATAGAGAAAGCACTGCGAGCATGAACAAGAATCCTGGTCCCGCCATTCCAATCTCAAATTCCTTCAATACCGCACAACGGTTGACTTGTTTCTATTCACCTGCCGCATAAGTGGGATGTATCGGGATCCGTTCCGGCGCCGCTAAGGGGTCCGATCCCCCAAGGATTTCCATTCCTGCCTTTGTCGACACCACAGTCGCCGTTTGCAGTGTCGCCGTGTAGCTGACCAAGTTTACTGAAGGTGTTGAAGTCTCCGGCGACAATTGCCTTGCCGTTGTTGGTGTATGCACCGCTGCTGTCGATAGCTTTCCCATTGAAGTAAAGATACTGGTCAGGCATCCAGGATGACAACAAGATCGGAGATAGCGGATTTGCATGGACTGTGTCGTCGGCGCACACTTTGAAGTTCAGCTCCTGCCAGATGGGTGGCGCTAGAGCAAAGAGGCTCTTGTTGACGGTCGGGACTATCCCGTTCTCGAAAAACATGGACTTCAGATCACCGGCGATGCCCCTGATCTGCGCTGGAACCCGAGGGTTAGCCTTTAGCTTGTCCACCCAGTCGGACACTGCACCAACTGGGCCGGGCTGGCTGAGCATCGGGCGGTAGCCGATGGACCCGCCAGCATTGCCACCGGCTTTCACACACACGGCTGCCGTTTCGGAAGGGGCGCCGGACACGTCAACGGAAACGGGATCTTTGCCGCGCGCGACGTAAGCGCGACCAGGAAAGAAGCCTCCATTTTCGTAGGGGTTGACGGCCGCCCATTCGCCGTCATGATGGTTGAGATTGGGCATCCGATAGCGGAGATCAGGCCGAGCTACCCCGTAGTCGACCGAGACTGCCTGGATGAAATCCAGGGCGAACTTGGGAATGTGTGTGTTCCCAGTTCGATGTTCGTAAATGGCATCCTCACTTCCGGGTATTATCTTCCCGCCTGGATCGGTGACGAACGTGACCGTCGCCTTTACGCGAATCTTGTGCCGACCGTCGTCGTCGAACGAGCTTGGTCGACGATCGTTGACTGGACGGTCTTGATACGAATTGGCGAATCCGATCCAACGAGCGATCGAATTTCCCGTCGGATGGTTTACGGGGTCAGTACCGGCAGCCTTAACCTGGGCTCGCCAGGCTCCGATCGTCTGCTTGAGATGTGACGGGAGGCAGTCGCCAGCCGCCTCCGATCGGCAGTCGGGCATGGACATGACACCGTCGGCAGAACCCGTCGCCCAGTCATAGAGCGTCTGCCGGCCTGATAGGTTCCCGCCCACCCACGATTCCGGGGCCGCCGTGTCGATGTTCTGGTTTTCGTCGAACAGTGCGTCGGCTTCGACTGAATTCTCGTGGTACTTCCCATTGATGGGCACGAACGCGACCGCATCGAAAGCGATGTCCTGGCTGCCGTCTCCTTGCGGGGTGACCGATGTCAGGTTCACTTCCGGAACATTGTTGAACATGAACGCGCCAAGCGATACCCAGCGGTTGCCGTCTCCCGGTTGCTGCACGACCCTCGTCCGGTCGCCTGAGGCGGTCTTGACCACGTAGGTCGCGGCGTTGGTTTGAGCGCCGTGGTCGGGCAACGCGACGAACACCTTCATAGGCCCGTTGTGGGATTGGTTCAGTCGCCAATTGCCGTCGACTTCGAGTTTGCCACCGTTGTCAGCCTTCGAGCGGGTATGGGTGAACCAGAAGTGTCCACCAAAGCCACCGCCGATCTGATGTGTGTCAATCTTGCCCGGATACTGGCCAGGGGCGTCCTGTTTGAACGTGAAGCTGAAAACTCCTGCGTTCGGCCAGGTTTTCAGGCAGCCCGGCCGGATCGACACAGCGGAGTCAGGCACATCGTCGACGAGCAGCGAGTTCGCAGGCAGCCCGGAAAGATCACATCGTGGAGGGTAAGCCGTGCCATCGTCCTGGTATGCGTATCCGGGATCGAAGCGGAGCAATTCGTTGCCGCATGTCGTGGCACAGTCCGGCTTCCACGTAGACGCCTGGTGATACCAGCAGCGCAAGTCGTACTGACCGCTCGAGTTCTTGTTCGCGCAAGGCCCCGCTGGCTCCCCGATCACGTCTGGAGCGTTGGGCGGATACTTAGCGCCTTGCTGGCAACTATTCGAAGCGTCACAGAACTGTGTGACAGGCGGCCGCACGTTAGTGCGGTTCCTCGGCCCGTCCACACCGTCGCCATTCCACCAGGCGGGCCTGAACCCGGAAACCAAGTTGCCGGGCGAGTCCAGGATCTCGACCGGGTGGCCAGCCCACCCGAGCACCTTCTCCGGGTAGGGCCAATCCTGGGGGTGTGCCGCGTCCTGATACGTGGTGTCCAGGAATGAGGTCCGGTTCGCCGGGTAGTGCGGGTTGACCGGGTTGTTGGCCCAGCCAAGCCCCCACGGACCGCTGCCGCTGGGGTGGAACCCAGAGTTGTAGTCCCAGATTGCGAAGAACCAGTTCTCCAGTTTGGCCGAGTCACCGTTGTTGATCTGCATGCCAGCGGCCCGCGTCTCGTTCCACTTGGTCGCCAAGATGCGAACGCCCGCCGCGACATTTGCAGAGAAGTCCAAAGCGACAGCACGTTGTGTCTGGTACGGCAAGGCCTTCTCTCCGGGCTTCTCGTGCCCCGCGAGCCGCATGCCGTCGGTGATCTGGGTGATCCCGTACCCACAGTCGGCCTTGTCCCAGTGAATGTCCCAGTCGTCGGTCGGGTCACCGTTGTACAGGTTGAGCCCGTAATAGTTTCCGATCAACGGGTTGGCCGTGACGCCGGGAACTGCGAATCGGGCGGCCTGCCACATGTTCGACTCCTGCGCGGTGATACCGAGCATCACCTGCGCAGGCACGAAACCACCGCCATTGAGCGGGATACCTGGGAACAAGCCTTGCGGGCTGTAGGCCGGCATCCCGAGGTTCTTCCAATTCGCCGGTCTCGCCACCGTCAGGGCGTTGCGGACCGCTTGGTCGACTGCCCACTCCACCTGCCGAGGCCTCGGCTGCATTGCCTGATTGGCCGGATCGCCGCGCGGGACAGCGCAATACCTCTGTCCCATGTCCGTCGGGTCATGCGGATCACTGTCCGGCGCGGGCTGCGGTGCCTTCTTAGACAACGATGGGCTGAGTGCTCGACCTGAATCCACTGCAGCGCCATCTCGCGGTGTCACGGCGAACGCGAACTGCTTGCCAGTACCCAAGACAGACGCAGTAATCCGCAACTGCCGTGGCACGGTTGTAGGGGCTACAGCGCGCGGATCGGGCTGCGTAGCGGTTACTGCTGTTAACGCAACCTTGCCCCGCATCGACAACTGTGAGCCTTTTGGGACTCTTACCACCGAAACACTCGCGACCGATGCCGTCTTCGACGCGGGCACCGCGTCCCCGGTGACGAACACTTTGCCACCCCTCGGACTCACCGCGTCCACACCGGCCAAGGTGCCTGTGGCGATCGTGGTCGGCGCCGCCGCAGCCGACCCGCTCTGCGGCAATCGTCGAACCGCAACCCGGTCTGTGCCGGACCTCTCCAGATAGACGAGACCTCCATCTGCATCGGCGGTGAGCTTGAACGGCATCCCCTCCGTCGAGACGATCCGACGACGGGTACCTGCCGGATCGACGCTGACCAGCGCTCCCGAGTCAGCAGCAACGATCCCAGCCGGCGTCAGCACAGCCGACGTCAACTGGCCGGGCACCTCGGTCATCGACCCGATCTTGGCAGCCGCAGCATCGACCCGCACCAGACGCGTACGCCCAAGATCTTCGACACCTTCTTGCGTGACAAGCGCATCCTCGTCGGCACCACAGGAGGGATTGAAATAGGCGAGACTACTGCGAATCGGCAGCTTCGTCACGTTCCCATCAGTCAAGTCGACAACAGCCGTGAACGCTCCGCGCGCAGCGAGGTCCACCTTGTTCGTGAACGTCCTTGGAGCGTAGACAACCACCGCCCGCCTGCCCGAGCCGGTCACGCACGCGTTGCCGATCCACGCATCGGTCTCAACCCCAGGCTCGGACAGCGTAGCCATCGTCTTCCACTCATAACCCCGCAACGAATCGGCCACAAGAAAGTGAAAACCGTCACCATCACCGGCAGTCGTCCAAACGACGTCTCGCGTACTCCTCCAATCACCTCCGAGCACCGCATCGCGTTGCGCCTCGGGTACAACATCGGATTCCGCGACGGGTTTCGGCGAGTCTGCCGCGACATCCGGAACCGCCACACTCGGCTGCGCGCCAGCTACGGCCGGCACAGCCGAGACCGCAGCCATCACCAGAAAGGCGGCCGTCCAGCGCCTCCATGTCAACCGCGATCGCATTGGAATTCCATATCTTCGCATGCAAAAACCATTCAACAATTCAAATCTTAGATTTGCCTAGACGGAAACAATGGCGTCACCAATATATACGAGCATTAACCGAAACTGACCACTGCACCGTCAACCACTCATCATGCACGAGCAACGTCACGTCAGCCCGATAATTGACTAACGTCAACATGAGAAAATGAAAGGCAGTAATGGTGCCAATAGCTACATTTCCCCCTACCCACACAGGCAGGAGTCGCTATCAAAGACATAAGAGCCCCTCTTAAGAGCCGAAAAATTGGCACTTCGTCTGCCGACCTACAGCTAGCTCAAGGCTAGCGAGTGTTCACATGCGAGACAATCGGCCGTTTGGCCGAAAGAGGACAACGAGCCCAAAAATTCGCGGACTGCCGAGACTGCATCACATCGGCCGCCAAGAACCCAGAAATGCCCAGCTTGCAAGCCGTCTACGCAATGTAATCACAGACAGGCGCCTTTACCTTATTACGACATAACGAACAAAAGTCACAGCCTGCGGGTGACGACCGTCATACAAGTTCATTCCACCCTGCGGCCGGCACCGTCCGGCCTCCGCGTCGAGCCTTGCTCCTGGCCGCTTCCACCAGAGCGGGGTGGACGCACCGCCGGGGCAGGTCAAACCGTGAACCACCGGCCGCAGCGGGCGACCCGTTCGAACACGTATCCTCGCAGTCGTGAGTACGCTCGGTAATGCCAGGACGTCCGGAGACAACGCGAAGCGGTTGGCCGTAGGGACCATCGCCCTAGGAACCGCCACCCTCGGTTACGCCGTCGGAATCGAGCGGCGGCGCTGGACGCTGCGGACCGCCGAACTGCCCGTACTCGCCCCCGGCACCCGGCCGTTCACCATCCTGCACGTATCCGACCTGCACATGCTGCCCGGACACCAGAGCAAGCAACGCTGGGTCGCCGCGCTCGGCGAACTCGAGCCCGACCTCGTCGTGAACACCGGGGACAACCTCTCGCACCGGACCGCGGTGCCCTCCGTGCTGCGCGCGCTCGGGCCGCTGCTCAACCGGCCGGGACTGTTCGTCTTCGGCAGCAACGACTACTACGCGCCGAAACCCAAGAACCCGGCGCGCTACCTCATGCCCCTCGGCAAGAAAAAGCGCATCCACGGCAACCAACTGCCCTGGCGCGACCTGCGCGCCGCCTTCCTCGAACACGGCTGGACCGACCTCACCCACGTCCGCCGCACCGTCGACGTCGGCGGACGGGCAGTATTCGCAGCCGGCGTCGACGACCCGCACCTGCACCGCGACCGCTACTCCGACATCGCCGGCCCGGCCGACGCGACCGCGGCCGTCCGGCTCGGCGTCACACACTCGCCCGAACCCCGCGTGCTCGACACCTTCGCGGCCGACGGATACGACCTCGTCCTCGCCGGGCACACCCACGGCGGCCAGCTCCGCCTCCCCGGCTACGGCGCACTCGTCACCAACTGCGAACTCGACCGCAGCCGCGCCCGCGGCGCCTCCCGCTGGGGAGCCGACATGTGGCTGCACGTCTCCGCCGGACTCGGCACCTCCCCCTACGCTCCCCCCCCCTTCGCCTGCCCACCCGAAGCCAGCCTGTTGACGCTGGTCCCCCGCGGATCCGGGACCACCGACCCCCGGAAACCAGCCCGCCGCACGACCACAAAACCCGTCCGCTAGACTTCTCCACGACCCGTTGAACAGCAGTACCTCGGGGTGTGGCGCAGCTTGGTAGCGTGCCTCGTTCGGGTCGAGGAGGTCGTGGGTTCAAATCCCGCCACCCCGACGAGTGGCCCGTGGGGTCCGCATATCGGCCGAAAGCGCCGATTGTGCGGGCCCCTCGGTGTTTTTCGGGGGTCGAACCCCCGAACCCCCGCCAGGGGGCGAGCCCCCTGGACCCCCGGTGGTGGGCGGGGTGGTGAGGTCGGTTGCGGTGTGTGGGGGGCTGCTTGAGGCTGTGAAGGGACCCTTCACAGCCTCTGAGTCCGTGAAGGGTCCCTTCACAGACCCGAAACCGGTCCGGCGCACGCCACGAGGTGGTCGCACACACCTCCGCATCGCCCACTGCCGGGTCCCCGACCAACTTTGCCGACACCCTGGCCCCAGAGGCCGTGAAGGGACCCTTCACGGCTTGTGTGTGGGTGGGTTAGCGGGTGGCGGTGAGTTCTTGCCAGCATTGGAGGAAATCGCCGGGTCCGGCGGTGCGGGTCCAGGACCAGGCGGAGCGGGCGGCGTAGGTGAGCTGGACGTGGTCGGGGTGGGTGGGGGTGGCGAGGGCGGCGGCCAGGCGGGATTCGATGTAGGTGGCCAAAGAGCGGTAGGGCAGGTCTTCGCGGAAGCGGGTGCGTTCGGTGATGGTGGTGAAGCCTGCTTCGGCGACCAGGGTGCCGATGGTGCGGCCGGCGAAGGGGTTTCCGCCGGCTCGGCGGCGGATCAGGTAGTGGCCACGCAGGGCGGCGTCGACGTTGGCGCTGCGGGGGTGGACTCTGGCCCGGCTCCAGTCTGAAGTGGACAGTGCGAGTCTGCCGCCGGGGCGGAGGACGCGACGGATTTCGGTCAGGGCGGCCAGTGGTTGGGCCAGGTGTTCGAAGAGGGCGTGGGAGAAGACCGCGTCGACGGACTCGTCGGGGAAAGGCAGGGCGTATGCGCTGGCTGCGATGTAGTCCACTGTGGACGAGATGGGGAGCACGGCGGGGTAGGTGTCCAGTCCGATGACGTGCGCGTCCGGGGCCAGGTCCTCGGTGATCGAGCCGGGGCCGCAGCCCAGATCCAGCACGCGCATCCCGGGGGCGAACAGCGGACGGGCGAACGCCGCTCGTTCCGCAGCGGTGCGCGCGGCCATCATCGACCACGCGTCCTCACCGTGACCCGGCATGTAACCCTCCAGCACTCCGCACACAGTACGGCCAGAAGGTGGCAGGATCGAGGGGTGAGCACGCAGTCAGGCAACCAGTATCCGTCCGCGGTGGTCCCGGACCGCCTGTTCGACGAGGCCGAACCCGAAAACCGCTGGCGAGCCCGTTTCCACGCACCCCGCATTTCGGTACCCGAGTGGGCCCGCGACGCCCCTGGCGCGAACATCTACGTCTCCAACGCCAGCGGCGTGTGGGAGGTCTACGCGTGGGATCGCGCCACCGACGGTCACCGCCGCGTCACCGACCGCCCCAACGGCACCCTGCACGCCACCCCCTCGCCGGACGGCTCGCAGATCTGGTGGTTCGACGACACCGACGGCGACGAGTTCGGCTCCTGGCGGAGCCAGCCCTTCGACGGGGACAGCTCGGCCGCGGTCAAGGCGCTGCCAGACGTCCACGACGGCTACCCTGCCGGGCTGGAGATCGGCACCCGGGTGATCGCGGCGGGCGTCTCCACAGACGACGGCAGCGCACTGTTCGCGACGATCGACGGCCGCACCGAGCGTTTCTACCAGCACACGGACGACGCGGGCATCGCCTCGCTCTCGCGCGACGAGAGCCTGCTGGCGATCACGCACTCCGAACACGGCGACTCCCGGCACCCGGCGCTGCGGGTGCTGTCCACAGAAGGTTTCACCACCGTCGCGGACAAGTGGGATGGCGAGGGCAAGGGCCTGCAGGCGCTCGAGTTCTCCCCGGTGCCCGGCGACCAGCGGCTGCTGGTCCTGCACGAACGCCACGGCCGCGAGGAGCTGCTTGTCTGGGACGTGCGGACGGACACCGAGACCGAGCTGGAGATCGACCTGCCCGGCGAGGTCGTCGCCGACTGGTACCCGGACGCCCGCGCACTGCTGGTGGTGCATTTCCACGAGGCCCGCAGCTCGCTGTACCGCTACGACCTCGACACCGGCGAGCTGTCCTCTGTAGACACTCCGCCGGGCCGGATCGGCGGCGCGGGGGTGCGTCCGGACGGCAGCATCGAGTACTCCTGGTCCAGTGCCGCCGAGCCGGCCGCGGTGCGGGTGCGGACCACCGATGGTGCCGATTCGGTACTGCTGAAGCCACCCGGCGAACCGGCCCCGGGCTCCTCGCCGGTCACCGACGCGTTCGTGGAGGGCGTCGGCGGCCGGATCCACGCACTGGTCTCCCGCCCGGCCGGGGCGCCGGACGGGCCGCTGCCCACGGTGTTCTCCCTGCACGGCGGACCGCACGCGGCGGACGAGGACCGGTTCTCCGCCTATCGCTCGATCTGGCTCGACGCCGGGTTCGCCGTGGTCGAGGTGAACTACCGCGGCTCCACCGGCTACGGCTCGGCCTGGCGCGACGCGATCGAAGGGCGCCCCGGCCTGACCGAACTGGACGACGTCGCCGCGGTGCACGACTGGGCCGTCTCCAGCGGACTGTCCAATAAGGACAAATGTGTGGTGAACGGCGCCTCCTGGGGCGGCTATCTCACCCTGCTTGCGCTGGGCACCCAGCCCACCCGCTGGGCGGCCGGAGTGGCCGGCGTGCCGGTGGCCGACTACGTGGCCGCCTACGAGGACGAGATGGAGCAGCTGCGCTCGTTCGACCGCGCCCTGTTCGGCGGCTCCCCTGCCGAGGTACCGGCGGTGTACCGGGACTGCTCGCCGCTGACCTACGTCGACGCGGTGGCCGCCCCGGTGCTGGTACTGGCCGGGGACAACGACCCCCGCTGCCCGATCCGCCAGATCGAGAACTACCTGGACCGCCTCGGCGCGCGAGGCGCTCCACATGAGTTCTACCGCTACGACGCGGGCCACGGCTCGCTGGTGATCGCCGAAACGATCAAGCAGACCTCGATCGAGGTCTACTTCGCCCTTCGGGCGCTCGGCCTGCGCTGAGCGCTGGGCCGTCCGGGTCTTCCCGGCCCGGACGGCCCAGGCCCGGTGCGGCGATCGAAAACCGGCGAAACGGTCAGTGATGAAACGCCGTGGAGATGGAACGGTCGTGCTGCGGTCCGTCCTGCTTCTGCAGTTCGGGCAGCACCCGGGCGAGATCGGCGAGCAGCAGATCCGCCAGATCGTGGCTGAATCCGTTGCGCACCACGATGCGGAGCACCGCCAGATCGGTCCGGTCCTCGGGGAACGTGTAGGCGGGCACCAGCCAGCCACGCTCACGCAGCTTGCGGGAAACGTCGAACACGTCGAACGCGGTCACTTCCGGCCGCGTGGTGCACGCGAAGACCGGTAGCTGGTCGCCACGGGTGAGCAGCTCGAACGGCCCCAGCTCGGCGATCGCCGCGGACAGATACGTGGCCACATCTCGCGAAGCCTGTTGCACCGCACGAAAACCTTCCCGGCCCAGCCGGACGAAGGTGTAGTACTGCGCGGCCACCTCGGCGCCGGGACGAGAGAAGTTCAGCGCGAAAGTCGGCATGTCGCCACCGAGGTAGTTGACGTTGAACACCAGTTCCCCGGGCAGCGCCGCGCGATCCCGCCACACCACCCAGCCGACGCCGGGGTAGACCAGGCCGAACTTGTGCCCGGAGGTGTTGATCGAAGCGACCCGCGGCAGCCGGAAGTCCCACGCCAGGTCCTCGTCCACGAACGGGGCGATCATCGCGCCGGACGCACCGTCCACGTGCATCGGGATGTCCCACCCGGTACGCTGCTGCAGCTCGTCGAGCGCGGCGGCGATCCCGGCCACCGGCTCGTAGCTGCCGTCGAAGGTAGAACCGAGGATCGCCACTACGCCGATGGTGTTCTCGTCGCAGCGCTGCACCGCTTCCTCGGCGGAAAGGTGGTAGCGGTCGCCCGACATCGGCACCAGGCGCGGCTCGACTTCCCAGTATTCGCAGAACTTTTCCCAGCACACCTGGACGTTCACGCCCATCACCAGGTTCGGCTTGCCGGTGCGGCCGAGTTTGGACCAGCGACGCTTGAGCGCCAGCCCGGCCAGCATGCAGGCCTCCGACGAGCCGGTGGTCGAGCAGCCCATGATGTTCGCCGGATCGGGCGCGTGCCAGAGATCGGCCAGGATGTTCACGCAGCGCCGCTCCAGCTCGGCGGTCTGCGGGTACTCGTCCTTGTCGATCATGTTCTTGTCGACGCAGTCAGCCATCAGCTCGCGGGCCTGTGGCTCCATCCACGTGGTGACGAAGGTGGCGAGGTTGAGCCGCGCGTTGCCGTCGAGCATCAGCTCGTCACGCACCAGCTGCAGTGCGGTGTCCGGCGGCAGCGAATCGTCGAGCAGCTTGTCATGCGGCATGGTGAACTCCGCGGCGAGCGCCGGATTCGCGCCCGTGTACATCGGATTCGTGCCCGGTTTCCGGTCCGCCCGTTGCGCTTTCCCGTGATGCAGCACCATGGCTGTGAATGTACTGCGACTCGCCGCGGGCGGCACCCCGCAGACGGGTGCGGGGTGCCGCGGACCGAACCCGGTCAGACGGTGGTGCTCAGCGCCACCTCGATGTTGTCGCGGGTCGCGTTCGAGTACGGGCAGACCTGGTGCGCCTGCGCCACGAGCTGGTCCGCGTCGGCCTGGGCCAGTCCGGGCAGCGACACGTTCAGCCGGACGCCGAGCTGGAAGCCCACCTCCTGCTTGTACACGCTGACCTCACCGGTCACCGAGGCCGCGGGCAGCTGGACCTTCGCCTGCCGGGCGACGGCCTGCAGCGCGCTGAGGAAACAGGCCGAGTAGCCGGCCGCGAACAGCTGCTCCGGGTTGGTCTTGTCCCCGCCGGGACCACCCATCTCCTTCGGGATCGCCAGCGACTCGTCGATCACCCCGTCGGACGAGGTCACCTCGCCGTTGCGGCCTTCTCCGCGTGCGGTCGCCGCTGCGGTGTAAATCGCGTCAGCCATCCGTTGCCTACCTCCTCGTCGGAACGCCTCGCTGCGAAGCGTCTCAACGAGAGCAACGCCCCATACCTACGATTCAGTGCCGGGCATGGCAGTTCTCACTACGAACGGCGGGTCCCCTCAGCGTGAGCGCAGCAACGCGTGCTCGGCGACCTGCGTGCCGATGAGCCGCAGCGTGCGCAGGGCCTTCTCGTCGGATGCGCCGCCGGCCTCGTCGAACTTGGTCTCCGCCGCGTTGATCGAGCCGCCCAGCGGGGTGGCCCAGCCACGCAGCGCGTGCGTGATCGTGCGCAGCTGTTCGAGCGTGGTGACCGCGGCCTGCCAGCCGTGGGCGACGGCGACCACGCCGACCGCGCGGCCGTCGAGGTAAGGGCGGGTGTCCTCGCGCAGGTCCTCGATGTAGTCGAGAGCGTTCTTGACCAGCCCCGACAGTGCGCCGTGGTAACCGGGCGAAACCACAATCACCCCATCCGCCCGGCTCACCGCTTCGACCAGCCGCACCGCCTGCTCGGTCCGCTCGGAAACGGCCGCGTCGTAGAAGGGGAGCACCAGCTGCGGGCCCGGGATCAGCTCGGTCTCGACCCCGAGTTCCCCGGCCGCGCCGAGCGCGATCCGCAACGCCCGCTCCGACTGCGAGCCGTCGCGCAGCGAACCACCGATACCGAGCACCCGGACCGGGCTGGCTGAGGTCACGGCCCACCGTTCCTTCCTGCCACAACCACCCGAAAGTGGTCTCGCTGCCTGACCTTCCCAGGCTAACTGCTCTAGTTAAGTGGAGGACCAGTATCCGAGACGGAGTCCTGGATCACACGGGCCGCGGGGCGGAAACCTACTCGTAGTAACCTCGGCGTTCCGGCCTCCAGGAGGACCCATGGCAACCTCGCCCCTCGTCCGTGCCCAGGCTGCAGCCGCACAGCTCGCGTATGCCCTGCCCCGGCCGTTGCGCAGGCTGTTCGCCGGGCAGGCGGTGCGCCTCGACGGCCAAGAGCTCGCACTCGACGCGCAGGTGCTGCTGAAGTTGCAGAAGCTGTCCGGGACCCGGCTCGGCGAACGCGAGATCGAGGCAGCCAGGGCCGAGATGGAACACGGGCAGCAGGTGATCAACGGCAAGCGGCTCGACGGAGTCGTGACCCGTGAGGTGTCGATCCCCTCCGACGGCGCTGCCCTGCCGGCCACCCTTTACACCCCGGCCGGGCTGGCCGAACCGTCCGGACTGCTTGTCTTCTACCACGGCGGCGGCTGGGTGGCCGGCAGCCGGGAGACACACGACAACGCGGTGCGCTACCTCGCAAAACACGCCGGCGTGCGGGTGCTTTCGGTCGAGTATCGGCAGGCGCCGGAGCACCCCTTCCCGACGCCGGTGAACGACGCGATAGCCGCGTTCGACTTCGCCCATGCCAAGGCCGCCGATCTCGGCGCCGACCCGGACCGCATCGCCGTCGGCGGTGACAGCGCGGGTGGGAACCTGGCGGCGGTCGTCGCGTTGGAGACGACCCGCCGCGGCGGTCCGGCGCCGGTCTTCCAGATGCTGATCTACCCGGCTGTCGATTTCACCACGCGAAGGCGGTCGCGCACGCTGTTCGGCAAGGACCTGCTTCTGACCGACTCATCGATCAGCTGGTTCCAGGCGCACTACGTGCCCGAAGGCGTCGACAGGGCGGACCCGCGGCTTTCGCCGCTCCTCGCGCCCGATCACAGCGGGCTGCCGCCCGCCTACGTGGCCACGGCAGGGTTCGACCCGCTGCGCGACGAAGGCGAGGCGTACGCGGAAAAGCTGCGCGGCGCGGGCGTTCCGGTGGCCTTGAGCAGGCAATCCGACCTCATCCACGGGTACCTGAGCTTCACCGGGATCGGCACCCGTTCCCGTGAGGCCGTGGCCGAGCTGGCCGGCGCGCTGCGCCAGGCTTTGGCGGGACCGAAGAACACCCCGTGAACAGTGCGCCGGATTTCCGGCGGCACCGTCCACGGGGTGTTCTTCGGCTGCTCGCGGGTTACTTGCCCGGAACCGGCACGGGCAGCGCGGGCACCGGCAGCGGCGGCACCGGCAGCGAGCCGAGCAGGCCGCCCAGGATTCCGGTCACCGCACCGAGCACGGCTTTGAGCAGGTCGCTCACGATCTTCAGCGGACCGGGCAGGTCCGGGACCGGCGGCAGGGGCAGCGGCGGCAGCTGCCGTGGGGTGGCCGTCGGGTCGGCCAGCAGCCGGTTGGACTCGTCCGCGCGCTCCTTGGCCGCCGACGAGAGCTGCTGGGTCTCCGACTGGATCTGGTAACGCTTGCCGGACGCGAGATCCCCGAGCACCGGACTCAGTTTCTCCAGATCGCCCCTGGTCAACCCGACGTTGCCGGCGTACGCCACCTTGGTCAGGTCGTCGCGCAGCTGCAGCACCTGCGCGGCGACGGCCTGGGTGGACGAAGTGCCCTTGCCGCCCGCCGGGCTCGCGGAAGCGATCCCCGAGGAACTCACCGCAAGCAGACTGCCGGCGGCTACTACGGCGAGAATCCGCCCGATCTTGCCTTTCATTCCTACCTCCTGGCTTCTGGGGACCTGACGGATAAATCGATACCCGCCGTGTCGACCCGGCACCACCCGATCACCGGTTAGTGAGCTTTCCTAACCCTTACGTGCCGAATCCGGCTGCCGGGAATAGGCCCGCAAGGGATGAACGCAGATCACTTGCGCATCCCCCCGGAGATCATCGGGATCGATGCCGAAGCTGACTGGTAGTAGCCGAGAGCCCCGAATAAACCGGCCAACTCACCCACATAGGGCAAGTTCGCCCCCGATAACCCCCGTCACTCCGGAGAACCGCGTGTCGCCACTGGGCCGAGTGGGGGTGTCCCCCACGCACGCACCGCCACCGGGGGACCGATCCCGGAAACCGCGACCGCGACCCGCGCTGACCTGGCGGAGTGGAAACGCAGCA
The DNA here is from genome assembly GCF_003600245.1 of Amycolatopsis panacis. Lineage (NCBI taxonomy): Bacteria > Bacillati > Actinomycetota > Actinomycetes > Pseudonocardiales > Pseudonocardiaceae > Amycolatopsis > Amycolatopsis panacis. Next base: position 178,998 of record NZ_QZFV01000076.1, on the reverse strand, counting down.
GACATTCGGGTGATCCGGCTCGGATTCCCGGCCTCCGGATTTCCACGGCGAGCTGGGAAAGTCCGGTTCGGAACGGGAGTATTTCAGATCGCATTCCGGCCGGGACACGCAGTCCGCCGGATGTGCACCTCGAAGTGAAGGCCGGCATTTCGCCGAGAGGCCCGGCCGCCGGACTGCGCCGAGTGGGTCACGCGCCCGGCGCACGGCGAAAATAAGTTGCACGATCGTACCAACTCTTGCTCTCATGGGGCACGTGCCGTTCCAGCCCTACCGCCGGGTCCTGGCCGTGCCAGGGGTCCGTTCCTCCGTCATCCTGATGTTCTTCGCCCGGCTGCCGTTGACCATGACCGGTGTCACGCTGACCTTGTACGTGGTCAGCGATCTCGGCCGCGGCTACGGCGAAGCGGGCATCGTCGGAGCGGCTTCCACGCTCGGTACCGCGCTCGGGGCGCCGGTGCTCGGGCGGTGCATCGATCGCTACGGGCTGCGTCCGGTCGTGGCCGCCTGCGGGGCGGCCTCGGCCGCGTTCTGGTTCGCCGCGCCGCATCTGTCGTATCCGGTGCTGGTCGCGTGTGCGTTGCCCGAGGGATTGCTGTGCATGCCCGCCGGTTCGCTGGCCCGGCAGATCCTGACCGCGCTGGTGCCCGCGCAGCAGCGGCGGACGGCCTATTCCCTGGACACGATCCTGGTCGAGGCCACCTTCATGATCGGCCCGGCGGCCGGCATCGCGGCCATCACCGCGTTGCCCGCGACACTCGTGCTGAGCGGGCTCGGCGTCCTGTTCGGGCTCACCTCGCTGCTGACCTACCTGCAGAACCCGCCGATCCGCGACGAAGGCGAACCGGCCCCGGCCGGCGTGACGCGGCCTCCGCTGCGGTCCTGGCTGTCCGGACGGCTGGCGGCCACCCTGCTGGTCGCCGCGGGCGCGATGTTCTGCCTGGTCGGCACGGAGGTCGCAACGCTGGCCTCCCTGCGCTCACACGGTGACGGCGGCTGGACCGGCCTGGTCATCGTGGTGATGTGCGCGGCCTCGATGCTCGGCGGCATCGTGCACGGCGGGGTCCGGCGCTCGCTGCCCCAAGGCGTGCTGGTGCTGCTGCTGACGGTGCTGGTGATCCCGGTCGGGCTGCTGGAACAGCCGTGGTGGCTGCTGATGCTCGCGTTGATCCCGACGAACCTGGCGTGCGCGCCGACCCTGGCCGCCACCACGGAGACCGTCAGCTCGCTCGCCCCGCCCGCTGTGCGCGGCGAGGCGATGGGCCTGCAGGACGCGTCCACCCGGCTCGGTCTCGCCGCGGGCAGCCCGGTGGTCGGCTTCGCGATCGACCACGCAAGCCCTGCGTGGGGCTTCGCCGCGGCCGGCCTGGGTGGGCTGCTGCTGGCGGCGCTGGGCATGCTGTGGACCTTGCGCGACCGCCCCGTGAAGTTCCCTGCGCTGGCCGCGAGTGTGCGCGCCCGGCGCTGATCCGGGCACCCTCAGGTGCAGACCTTGCGCAGGGTGTCCAGCCTCGCCAGGCTGTGCTTGGCCCACTGGGCCACCACACCGGCGTCCTCGATGCGTTCCTTCTGGACCTGCAGGTACGAGTCCGCCATCCCGGCCAGCGCGTTCTTCACGTCCTGGTCCCCTACATCACTGGCCAGGGTGCGGAGGCGGCGTTCCTTGTCCTCCGCGCGGGCCTTCAGCTTCGCCGGATCCACGAGCGGGTTCAGGTCCGTCAGGCCCAGTGCCTCGGTGCACGCGGACACCTTGTCCACGGCCGAATTCGCCTGATCGATCGCCGAGTCCACTTCCGCGCACCCGGCCGGCAGCATCCCCCCGATCGCCACTACAGCGACTGCTCCCCACCTTTTCATACGGGGAAGGGTAGCGGTCCTGCGGACGAACCGGCACCGGTTCGCCCGCAGGACGTGCTCACCCCTTCACGCACACCACCTGCTTGAGGTGTGCGACCACCTCGACCAGATCCGTCTGCGCCCGCAACACCGAGTCGATGTCCTTGTACGCGGTCGGGATCTCGTCCACCACCCCGGCGTCCTTCCGGCATTCCACTCCCGCGGTCTGCGCGGCGAGATCATCCGCGGTGAAGGTCTTGCGCGCCTTGGTCCGGGACATCCGCCGGCCGGCGCCGTGCGAAGCCGACTCGAACGACGCGGTGTTGCCGAGCCCGCGCACGATGTACGAGCCGGTGCCCATGCTGCCCGGGATGATGCCGAGGTCCCCCGAGCCTGCCCGGATCGCGCCCTTGCGGGTGACCAGCAGGTCGACCCCTTCGTATCGCTCCTCGGCGACGTAGTTGTGATGGCAGCTGATCGCGTCGTCGAACATGGTGCCCGGCAGTGCTTCGGACACCGCGAGCTTCACCAGCGCGACCATGGTCGCGCGGTTCCGGGCCGCGTAGTCCTGCGCCCAGAACAGGTCTCGCCGGTAGGCGGTCATCTCCGGGGTGTCCGCGACGAACACCGCCAGATCCGGGTCCGGCAGATCACGGTTGTGCGGCAGCTTCCGCGCGACCGCCATGTGCCGCTCCGCCAGCTCCTTGCCGATATTGCGCGAACCGGAGTGCAGCATCAGCCAGACCCGGCCCTCGTCGGCGCCGCCCTGCTCCAGGCAGACCTCGATGAAGTGGTTGCCGCCGCCGAGGCTGCCGATCTGCCGCGCGGCCCTGCTGTGCAGGCCCTGCACCCCCTCGTGCAGCTCCCCGAACGCACTCCAGAACCGCTCCCAGCCGCCCACGCCGTGCACCTTGGCCGGGTCCACCGGCGTCTCGTGCAGGCTGAATCCGACCGGCACGGCCGATTCGATCCGCCGACGCAGCTTGCCGAGGTCTTCGGGCAGGTCGGCCGCCGTCAGCGAGGTGCGTACCGCGCTCATCCCGCAGCCGATGTCCACGCCGACCGCGGCCGGGGACACCGCGTCGCGCATCGCGATCACGCTGCCGACCGTGGCACCCTTCCCGTAGTGCACGTCCGGCATCACCGCGACACCGTGCACCCACGGCAGATTCGCCACATTCCGGAGCTGGCGCATCGCCTGATCCTCTACCGACGCGGGGTCCGCCCACATCCGGATCTCGACCCGCGCACCGCCCACTGCCGTGTACATGACTTCCCTTTCCTGACTAGGATTCTCCCCCTCAGCATTCCGGGACGGAGCGAGGGCGACAACGGGTTTTCCGCATACGGGACCCCTCCCGTGGCATCTGTGGTTCCCTTGGCCGGTCACAGCCGAGAGAGGTGGTCCCCGTCGTGGTCCAGCCGAACCAGCCCACGCCGATGTCCGGTGAGGACGCGGAACAGGAAGTGCACCGCGGAATCCGGACGATCCGCCTGGCCATCACCGGCCAGGCCGTGCTCTATCTCGCGCTCGCCGTCCTGGTCGGGTACCTGGCCACGCGCACGGACGACGGCAGCGTCGTCTGGCCGCTGGTGATCATCTCGGTGAACACGGTGCTGCTCATCACGCTGGTGGTGTGCGGTGTGCTGCTCGGCAGGCGCGAACGCGCGATCGCGATGGCGATCATCTGGCTGGAATGCGCCTTCATGGCGGTGTTGCTGATCGGCACGATCCTGTCCTTGACCCTCAGCAAGGGCTCCGGAGGTGCCGCTGGTGCGCCGGTCGGGCTGATCCTGTGGGGCTTCCTGATGCAGAGCGTGCTGAAGCCATGGCAGAAGCCGGAAATGCGGGTGGCGTTCGGGATGCGGCCGATCCGGCCCCGGCAGCCGAAACCGCGGAAGTGAGCAACCGCCCGGCCTCTGCGCTCGGGGCCGGGCGGTTCTGCTTTCAGCTCAACGGTTCTGGGCGACCAGTTCGGCGATCTGCACCGCGTTCAGCGCGGCGCCCTTGCGAAGGTTGTCCGCGGCCAGGAACAACGCCAGGCCCCGGCCGTCCGGCACGCTCGCATCGGCACGGATACGGCCGACGAAACTCGGGTCGGCACCGGCGGCCTGCAACGGCGTCGGCACGTCGGTCAGCTGCACGCCCGGCGCGTGCGCGAGCAGTTCGGTGGCTCGTTCCGGCGAGATCGGCCGGGCGAATTCCACGTTCACCGACAACGCGTGCCCGGTGAACACCGGGACCCGCACGCAGGTACCGGACACCAGCAGGTCCGCAATACCGAGGATCTTGCGGCTTTCGTTGCGCAGCTTCTGTTCCTCGTCGGTCTCCGCGGTCCCGTCGCCGACCACCGAGCCCGCCATCGGCAGCACGTTGAACGCGATCGGCGCGACGTATTTGGCCGGCGCCGGAAAGTCCACAGCGGACCCGTCGTGGGTGAGCCCGGCCGCCCGCGAGGCGACCGCGTTCACCTGCGCGGCCAGTTCGTCCACGCCGGCCAGCCCGCTGCCGGACACCGCCTGGTAGGTGCTCGCGATCAGCCGCCGCAGGCCCGCCTCGTCGTGCAATGGCTTGAGCACCGGCATCGCGGCCATGGTGGTGCAGTTGGGGTTCGCGACGATCCCCTTGCGCGCCTCCTTGATCGCCTCCGGGTTGACCTCGCTGACCACCAGCGGCACATCCGGATCCCCGCGGAAAGCCGAGGAATTGTCGATCACCAGCGCGCCCGCCGCGGCGAACCGCGGTGCCTGTGCCCGCGCGGTGGCGCCACCGGCGGAGAACAGCGCAATGTCCACACCGGACGGATCGGCGGTCTCGGTGTCCTCCACCGTGATCTCCTGCCCGCGCCAGGGCAGCACCTTCCCGGCCGAGCGGGCCGAGGCGAAGTACCGGATCTGCTCGACCGGGAAATCCCGCTCGGCGAGCAGCTTGCGCATCACGCCGCCGACCTGGCCGGTGGCCCCGACCACGCCGATCCGCAGCCCGGCCATCAGCGACCACTCCCCGCGTAGACGACGGCCTCTTCATCGCCGCCGAGTTCGAATGCCTCGTGGATCGCCCGCACCGCTTCGTCCAGCTGCGCGTCCCGGATCAGCACCGAGATGCGGATCTCCGAGGTGTTGATGATCTCGATGTTCACGCCCGCGGTGGCCAGCGCCTCGCAGAACGTCGCGGTGACCCCGGGGTGCGACCGCATGCCCGCGCCGACCAGCGAGACCTTGCCGACGTGATCGTCGTAGAGCACCGAGTCGAAGCCGATCTCCGCCTTGGTTCGCTCCAGTTCCTTGACCGCCTTGGCCCCGTTGGCCTTCGACAGCGTGAAGGTGATGTCGGTGCGGCCCGAGGACGTGCTGGACACGTTCTGCAGCACCATGTCGATGTCGATTTCGGCGTCCGCGACCACGCGGAAGATCTTGCCCGCGGCGCCCGCGTGATCCGGCACCCCGGTGACCGTGATCTTGGCTTCCGAGCGATCGTGTGCCACACCGGTGATCAGCGCTTGTTCCACGGGGATCTCCTCGATCGATCCGGCCACCGTGGTGCCCGGCTTGTCACTGTAGGAAGAACGGACTCGGATCGGCACACCGTAACGGCGCGCGTACTCGACCGAACGCAGGTGCAGGATCTTCGACCCGCTCGCCGCCAGTTCGAGCATCTCCTCGTACGGGATGGTGTCGAGTTTCCGCGCGTCCGGCACGATGCGCGGATCGGCGGTGTACACACCGTCCACATCGGAATAGATCTCGCAGGCGTCCGCGTTCAGCGCGGCGGCGAGCGCCACCGCGGTGGTGTCCGAGCCACCGCGGCCGAGGGTGGTGATGTCCTTGGTGTCCTGTGCCACGCCCTGGAAACCGGCGACCAGCGCGACGTAACCCTGTTCCAGCGCCTCGGTGACGCGGCTCGGCGTGACGTCGATGATGCGCGCGTTGCCGTGCACCGACGTGGTGACCACGCCCGCCTGCGAACCGGTGAACGACCAGGCCTGCGCGCCTTGCGCGGAAATGGCCATCGCGACCAGCGCGTTCGAAATGCGCTCACCGGCGGTGAGCAGCATGTCCATTTCCCGTTCCGGTGGCGCCGGATTCACCTGCTGGGCCAGATCGAGCAGCTCGTCGGTGGTGTCACCCATCGCGGAGCAGACGACCACCACGTCGTTGCCGGCTTTCTTGGTGGCGACGATGCGTTCTGCCACGCGCTTGATCCGGTCGGCACTTTCCAGCGACGATCCGCCGTACTTCTGGACCACGAGGGCCACGCCCGAACCTCCTTGACGGGCCGGGTCTGCTCCTTGGCGGGCACCGAGGAGCCCCCGCGTCCCTTCATTTGGACAAAGCCTACCGGCGCGGCATCCACCCGCCACCCCATCGAGTGACGCAGGCCGCCCGGCCGGCGCCATTCGGAAGTAAATCTTCCTTGACGCCAGCGGAATACTCGGAGAGCTTCCGCCGGAGTGATAGAGAGCACTACCGGGGGACTACCGTGCGCAGCGTGCGTAAACCTGCCGAGACGAGCGTCCCCGTCGCGACTGCCATCGCCGAGCGCTGGAGCCCCCGTGCCTACGACGAGACCGCCACGATCACCGACGCGCAGCTGACCGCGTTGCTGGAGGCCGCGCGCTGGGCGCCGTCCTTCGGCAACACCCAGCCCGCGCGCTACCTCGTGGGCCGCCGCGGCGACCAGGCCTTCGCCCGCATCCTGGCGGCGCTCAACTCCGGCAACCAGGCCTGGGCGTTTCGCGCGAGCGCCCTGCTGGTCGGGGTGATGGTGACCACGAACGAGAAGGGCGAGGTGCCCTACGCCGAGTACGGACTGGGCCTGGCCAGCGAAAACCTCGTGCTGCAGGCGGTCGACCTCGGTCTGATCGGGCACCAGATGGCGGGCTTCTCCCCGGACGCGGTGCGCACGTCGTTCGGCCTGCCCGAGGACGCCATACCGCGGGTCGCGATCGCGGTGGGGTCCGCGGCGGACGCATCGGTGCTGGACGACCCGAAGCGGGTGGAACGGGAGCTGGCGCCCCGGCGGCGGCTGCCGCTGGCGGAGTTCGCCTTCGGGGACGGGTGGGGGACCCCGGCGTTGTGACGCCACCCACACGGCGAAATCACCGCCCGGCCGGTGGATAGGCATCGGTCAGGATCGAGCCTTGAACCGGCCCCTCCTTCGCCTTGCCGACGCCGGCGACGATCCGGACCACGACGACCTGCCACAGGCTCTGGACGGCACCGAGCGCGAGGGTCGCGAACCCCCAGGCGAGGGTGCAGAGGCCGGCGATCCTGGTCCGTCGGTAGCGGTCACCCCAGGCACCCAGCGGAACCGCCCCGAGCGAAACCATGACTCCGGCGAGGGCACCGATGACGGCGATGGCCGTCGAGCCGAGGCGCAGCGAGTCTCGGATCTCCGGTGCGAAGAAGGCGAACAGCGCGTTGTCCACGCTGTCGAGTAGTGCCAGCCCGATGGTCCTCCGGCCGCCGATCGTCAGCACTTCCTTGAAGGTCACCGACTGCGTGGACTGGGTTTCGAGAACGGCTCCGGCTTCTCGGGCGACGCCGTCCTCCGGGCACGGAGGCCGAGTTTCGCTGATCGGCTGCGGTCAGGTGATCGTCATTGGTCATGAGACGGCTCTTTCCGTCTGCTGGCGATGCTCAGTCATCGAGTGGCCGCTCTTCTTGGCCTGCCCTGAGATGCCACCGGACAGTATTATGCTGAATAACATAGACACAACGGATCGACATAGTGGCGCTGTCAACCCGACCCGGTACCGCAACCGGGGTGGAATGGCGCGCCGAAGCGCCGGCGGACGCGCTTGAATGGCGCCGCTACCAACGGAAAGGCTCAGGAGCGGCGTTCGCGCGAGCCCGTACCGTTGCGCTTGCTCGCGGCGCCTGCGCGCCTCTTGGCGGGCGCGGGCTGATCCCGCCACACATCCGCGACGTTCTTGCCCAGCAGGCCTGCCATCGCGCGCAACGATGCGTCGAGGTCCACCCCGTCGGGGTCGATCAGCGCCCCGAGGTGGATGCCCAGGGTCGCCCCCTGGACCGCGGCCGCGAAGTCCTGCTCCTGCTTGGCCGCGAACGCGGGATCGACACCCTTGGGCCGCTGAACCCGCAACCACAGTTCGAGGCCCTTGCGACCGCGTGCGAAGAACTCCTGGTACTGGTTACGGACGCCACCGGTGCTGCTCAGTGCCTCGGTCAGCATCATGAACAGCAGCGTCGGCCGGCCGCCCCGCACCCACTTCGCGTAGTCCTGGAAGACCTCGGCCAGCTCCGGCAGCGCGTCGTCGTAGCGCACCGACTCCCGGAACCGGTCCATGGCGCGTTCGACGACGGCCACCATCAGGCCGTCCTTGTTCTTGAAATGCCACGGGATACTGCCCCGGCTGATGCCGGAACGCTCGGAGATGTCGATGAACGACGTGCGGTCGAACCCGCGCTCCGCGAACAGCTCCTCGGCAGCATCAAGGATCCGCCGACGACTCTCGTCGCCGATCTCGTCGATCCGGCGCCGCCCTGGAGAACCCACGCTCGCCATCCTAGCCGGGCACCTCCTTCCCCTCCGCATACCGTAGCGCTACCCGATCACCAGCTCACGGCGTCAAGCCGCCTCCAACAGGGTGCCGGTCCCGATCCCGCCGGCGCAGCACATCACCGACAGACCCAGCCCCGGCTGCGTCCGCAGATGGTGCGCGAGGTCGGCGAGCTGGCGGACCCCGGATGCCCCGAAGGGGTGACCCATGCTGATCGCGCCGCCGTGCAGGTTGAGCCGGTCCCACGCCTCGCCGTAGGTCTTCTGCCAGGCACAGACCACCGCGGCGAACGCCTCGCGCACCTCGACCAGCGAAAGGTCGCCGATCGCGAGCCCTCCGGCGCCAGGAGCCTGCTGGTCGCGACGAGCGGGCCTTCCAGCTGGCTCGCCGATCCCGCGGTGTGATGCCCTCGGGGTCGAACGGCGTCTTCAGCCCGGCCATCTTCTCCGCCGTGCTGTCGCCGCGAATGCCCTCGTCCCGGGTGAACAGCGGGCCGCCCGTCCCTTCGAACGGGACGACGTGGCCGTCGAAAACGCCCGCTTCCCATGCCGTGACGGCGCTGAGATCGGCCTGACCCGACATGATGAGCGCCGCACCGAGGTTGAACGCCTGCTGGGAAGATCCGCACTGGGTGTCGATTGTGGGACGCTGGTGTCGTGTACGGCAGCCCGGAGGCCAGCCATCCGCTGCGCCCGATGTTCTCCGATTGGTCGCCGGACTGGTAGACGGAGCCGACCAGCGCCTGCTCGATGCACGTCCGCGTAGGACCGGCCCGCGCGGCCGATCGGGGTCCGCACCGCACTGACGATCGCGACGCGCTGGGTCATTGAGCCGGCTCCTTCACTCCGTCCGATCCGTCCACTCCGGACAGAAAGCGCTCCGCGTGGGTCATCGCGGCGGCGATTTCCACGGTGCGCTCGCGGAGATGGTCTGCGAGCTGGTCACGGGTCGCGAGGTAGGGCGCATTGGTCCCGACCGCGCCCAGCACCTGTTCACCGACCCTGTCCGGCGATGCGCCGTACTGGTTGAGGGCGCGATGCGCGGTGTCGAGAATCTCGGTGACCCGGTTCGAGTGGGCCAGCCGCCTCCAGATGCGCGACGAGGCCATCGCCCGGATGCGGCACGACGGCTGAGGCGACCTGATCTCCTTGTCCCCCAAGGGAAACACGCGAATCCGCACGGCGGTTCAAGGGACAGGCGTGCCCTGGTGACGGGGCACCGATGAAGTAATCGCCGGGCCGGTTCAGGCGCCCGCGCCACCGATGCGGCGGAGGATTCTCGCCAGCAGGCCGCTCGCGATCAGCCAGAAGATCGCCGCGATCCCGAAGTTCACCAGGACGCGCAGCTTCTCGTCGCTCGGGGTGAACAGGTCGCGGAAACCGAGCGACAGCCCACCGGCCCAGCTGGAGACGAACGACACGATGCCGTTGGCCGTGTTGGCCGAGCCGATCACGAAGATCACGTGCAGCACCAGGATCGCGGCGAAGACCAGGCCGGCCCAGCGCACGAGCGAGGCGAGGAAGCCGCACGCCTGCTCCCGGATGCGGCGCCAGTTCACCGGAGCGCGCTTCGCACGCGCCTCGGTTTCCTCCTTCTGCTCCGCCTCCGTGTGCTCACCCATGCCGGGAAGCATGGCACGTCGCCGAGCCTGCTGCTACCCGCGGGTAACCCCCGGACGTGCACCGGGAGGTCACAGTTCGATCGCACCACCGGCTTCCCAATCGGCCCTGCTCATGGTTATGGTGTGCCCGTGGCTTGCGCTCTCCTGCTTCGCTGCCGCGACGGGGCCTGATCCGACCGGCTCCTCGTCGCGGGGCTTCGTGGTGCCGGTCAACCGCACCCCTCCTCAGGAGAATTCCCAGCAATGAGCACCGATCCCCGCACGTCCACCAGCCGTATTCGCAAGCCCTCCCGTCCCGCGCCCGCCGGGCAGCCGTCCTGGAACTCCCAGCGCGGCACGTCGATGCCGGTGCACCGCTACCGGCCGTGGCACCAGCTGGTGGAGAACATCGACCTGCCCGACCGCACCTGGCCGGCCAAGCGCATCGAGCGTGCCCCACTGTGGTGCGCGGTCGACCTGCGCGACGGCAACCAGGCGCTGATCGACCCGATGTCGCCCGCGCGCAAGCGCAAGTTCTTCGACCTGCTGGTCCGCATGGGCTACAAGGAGATCGAGGTCGGCTTCCCGGCCGCCTCGCAGACCGACTTCGACTTCGTCCGCGAGATCATCGAAGAGGGCGCGATCCCGGACGACGTGCACATCCAGGTGCTGTCCCAGTGCCGTCCGGAGCTGATCGAGCGCACGTTCCAAGCCCTCGAAAGCGCGCCACGGGCGATCGTGCACATCTACAACTCGACCTCGATCCTGCAGCGCCGCGTGGTCTTCCGCGAGGAGCGCGAAGGGATCAAGAAGATCGCCACGCAGGGCGCGGAAATGGTGGCCGAGCTGGCGGCGAAGCAGCCGGACACGGACTTCCGCTTCCAGTACTCGCCGGAGTCCTACACCGGCACCGAGCTGTCCTACGCGGTCGAGGTCTGCGACGCGGTCACCGGGATCTGGCAGCCCACGCCGGAAAAGCCGGTGATCCTCAACCTGCCGGCCACCGTCGAGATGGCCACCCCGAACGTGTACGCCGACTCGATCGAGTGGATGAGCCGAAACCTGGCCCGCCGTGATTCGGTGATCCTCTCGCTGCACCCGCACAACGACCGCGGCACCGGCATCGCCGCGGCCGAACTGGGATACCAGGCGGGCGCGGACCGGATCGAGGGCTGCCTGTTCGGCAACGGCGAGCGCACCGGCAACGTGGACCTGGTCGCGCTGGGCATGAACCTCTACAGCCAGGGCATCGACCCGCAGATCGACTTCTCCGACATGGACGAGATCAAGCGGACCGTCGAATACTGCAACCAGCTGCCGGTGCACGAGCGTTCGCCGTGGGGCGGGGACCTGGTGTTCACCGCGTTCTCCGGCAGCCACCAGGACGCGATCAACAAGGGCCTGGACGCGCTGAAGGACGCCGCGGGCAAGGCGGGCACGCCGGTCGAGGAGTTCGCCTGGGAGGTGCCGTACCTGCCGATCGACCCGAAGGACGTCGGCCGCAGCTACGAGGCCGTGATCCGGGTGAACTCGCAGTCCGGCAAGGGCGGCGTGGCCTACATCATGAAGGCCGAGCACCAGCTGGACCTGCCGCGGCGCCTGCAGATCGAGTTCTCCAAGGTGGTGCAGGCCTACACCGACACCGAGGGCGGCGAGGTCGCCCCGGCGACGATGTGGAACGCGTTCTCCGCCGAGTACCTGGAGCCCGCCACCCCGCTGGAGCTGGTCAAGCAGCGGGTCACCGACAACGGCGGCGGCGAGTACGACATCGAGGCCACGGTGCGGGTCGAGGGCGACGAACACGAGATCACCGGCCGCGGCAACGGCCCGATCGCGGCGTTCTTCGACGCACTGTCCACTGTGGGCTACGACCTGCGGCTGCTGGACTACAGCGAGCACACGCTCAGCCCCGGCGACGACTCGCGGGCCGCGTCCTACATCGAATGCGCGATCTCCGACCGCGTGTTCTGGGGCGTGGGCGTGGACCCGTCGATCGTCGCCGCTTCGCTGCGCGCGGTGGTCAGCGCGGTCAACCGGGCACACCGCTGACCCACGCCCGATGCGCGCCGAACGGCTGGTGGCCCTCCTGTTCATCCTGCACCGCAAACGCGCGGGCACGGTGGGTGAGCTGGCCGGCGAGCTGGGCGTGACCGAGCGGACGATGCGCCGTGACCTCGCCGCGCTGCGCGAGGCCGGCGTACCGCTCTGGAGCGAGCCGGGGCGCCACGGCGGGGTCCGGCTGGTGGACGGCTGGCGTTCGCAGCTCGACGGCCTCACTTCACGGGAGGCCGTCGCGCTGCTCGCGCTCGATGTGCCGGACGCGCTGGCCGGGCTCGGCCTTGGCACCGCGGTCGCCGCGGCGCATGCGAAGGTGTCCGCGAGCCTGCCCGCGCAGCTGCAGGAACAGGCGCAGATGGTGGCCGGGCGCTTCCACCTGGACGCCACCGCCTGGTTCCGTTCCCCGGACGAGGCCGACGCTTTGCCCGCCGTGGCCAAGGCGGTCTGGACCCAGCGCCGTCTCGACGTGCGGTACCGGCGGCGGGACACGGTGGCCCAGCGCGTGCTCGACCCGCTGGGGTTGGTGCTGAAGGCCGGGGTCTGGTACCTCGTCGCCCGGGCCGGCAAGGGCGGGATCCGCACCTACCGCGTCTCCCGGATGATGGCGGTGGCCGAGACCGGCGATGCTTTCGAGCGTCCGGCGGAGTTCTCGCTCGCCGATTGGTGGCGCACGTCTTCGGCGGCGTTCGAGAAGGTGTCGTATCCGCTGCGCGTCACCGCCCGGCTCGACCGCGCCGCGGTTTCCGCACTGCGCCGGGTGTTCGGCGAGGAATACCTGGCCGAGGTCGTGGTCTCCCTTGGCCGCCCGGACTCCGAGGGCTGGACGGAGGCCGAATTGGCCTTGGAGAACAAGGAAATCGCGGTCGGCCAGCTGACCTCGCTCGGCCCCGGCGTGATCGTGCGGGCGCCCGCGGAGATCCGTGCGGCGGTCGCCGCGGTGGGCCGGGCGCTGGCCAATCGGAACCGGTGACTCAGCGGTAGCCCGTCACGTCCGCGGGCTTTCCGGTGTCCTGCACCTCCACCACATACCGCCACGCATCCGGGCGGCTGCCGTCCACGTCGTCAATCCCGTACACCGCCGCCAACTGTCCACTTGAGACAGTCTGGCCACTCCAGCGGCCACGATCCGGATCAGCGGCCAGCGCGGCAACCGCACGCCCCGCGAAGGTCGGTGTCTCGGAGATCGCGAAGTGCGGCTCACGGGCGGTCGCGTCCCGCCAGTTCTCTTCGGTGACACCGTAAATGTCGAGCATCGCTTCCGAACGCAGCCAGCCCGGCGTGAACGCGACCGCGTGGCAGCCGTACTCCGCCAGCTCCGCCGCCTCCCCGGCCGCCAGCGGATGCGCGGCCGCTTTGGCCAGGTAGTACGCAAGTGCGGTGCCCTTGCGGTAGGCGGCGTTGTACTCGGCGGTGCCGTCGGTCAGCTCGACCACCAGCCCACCCGGGCGGCGGATCAGCAGCGGCAGCAGGTGGTGGCTGGTGATCAGGTGCGCGTCGATCGCCAGCCGGATCATCCGCAGGCTCTTGTCCAGCGAATGCGCCCAGACCGGTTTGCCCCATTCCAGCTGGGGATCACCGCCCCAGATCCCGTTGACGAGCAGATCCAGCCGGCCCTGCTCGGCCTCGATCCGCGCCGCGAGCGCGGCCACCTCGGCGCTGTCGAGGTGATCGACCCGCACCGCGGTGCCCTTGCCGCCGGCCGCCTCGATCAGCTCCACCGTGCCCTCGATCGTCTCCGGACGGTCCACTTCGGACTTCCCGGCCCGGCTGCTGCGGCCGGTCACGTAAACCTGCGCCCCGGCCCGGCCGAGCTCAACCGCGATCGCCCGGCTCGCCCCGCGTGTGCCACCGGCCACCAGTGCGACCTTGCCGGACAGTTCCCCGCTCATCTCAGTGCTTCCCTTCGTCGGCTGAAACACCAGCTTCCCCGGAAACCCGGACAGTTTACGTCCGGGTTTCCGGACTTGCTGTGTCCCGGCTGTGCCTTGCTGTGAGAAGCCGGTGAACGGGCTTCGTCCGGCTGGTTTCAGCCGTTAATGGAGACAGAGGGTCGAGGGAAGGCGGAGCGATGGACCTGACGAACGCGGGGCTGGTGCTGTTGTTCGTCGTGTCGCTGGTTCCCGTACTGCCCACGGAGGCGACCGTGCTGTCCATGGGCGTGACCGCGGCGCAAGGCGGCACTTCGCTGGCTCTGGTCATCGCCGTCGGGGCGGCCGGGGGCGTGCTGTCGGATCAGGCGCTGTACGCACTCGGCCGGTTCGGCGGCGCCCGGATACTGACCAGGCTGCGGGGCCGCCGCAAATTCGCCACCGGCCTCGACTGGCTCAGCGACCACGTACAGCAGCACCCGCGCCAGGTGCTCGTCGCCGCCCGCTGGCTACCTTCCGGCGGCACGATCGGCGCACTGCTCGCAGGCTCGATGCGCTGGCCCGCCGGAGTATTCCGCACCGCGTCCGCCGTCGGTGTCACGCTCTGGACGTCGTACGCGGCTTTCCTCGGCTACGCAGGCGGGGAACTGATCACCGAACCCGGCTACAGCCTGCTGATCTCCCTGGGCGTCGCGACGATCCTCAGCACGGCGATCACCTTCGGCATCCGACGGGGCGTGCACGCGCACTAGCCCCTTCACCGCTTTCCCGGGGCAATGCTGTGAGGGGAACCTAACTCTTCACGGACTCAGAGTCCAGGGCCCCGGCAAAGTTGGTCGGGGGCCCGGCAGCGGGCGATGCGGAGGTGTGTGTGCGACCACCTCGTGGCGTGCGCCGGACCGGTTTCGGGTCCGTGAAGGGACCCTTCACGGACTCTGAGTCTGTGAAGGGACCCTTCACGGACCTCCACACCGACTTTGCCGACACCCTGGACTCAGCGTCCGTGAAGGTGCCCTTCACAGTTTTGCGACTCAGGCGACCACGTCGTTCTTCTCCGCGGTCTCGGGCTCCTCCGGGTGCGCGCGGCTCATGCGCTTCTTCAGCACGATGGTGACCACCACGCCGATCACCAGCGCCACGCCGAGCGCGGCCCACTGGAAGCCCTTCAGCCACTGGTCGGCGACCACGCCGAGGTAGTAGATCAACGCCGTGGTGCCACCCGCCCAGACGATCCCGCCCAGCGCGTTCGCAATGAAGAAGCGCGGGTAGTGCATGTTCAGCGAACCGGCGAGCGGACCGGCCAGGATGCGCAGGACCGCGACGAAGCGGCCGAAGAACACCGCCCACATCCCGCGCTTCTGGAACATCCGTTCGGCGTTCGCGATATGGGAGGGGCCGAAATGCTTGGGGAACTTGCGGCCCGCCCAGGCGAAGAGCCGCTTGCCGCCCTTGCGCCCGATGATGTAGCCGATGCTGTCGCCGATGATCGCGCCCGCGGTGGCCAGTCCGCCGATCCACAGCGGGTTCAGGCCGGCGTGCGAGGACGCCAGCAGCGCCGCGCTCACCAGCACGATCTCGCCGGGCAGCGGGACGCCGAGGCTCTCGATCATCACCACGAGGCCGACCAGCAGGTAGACCGAGATGGGCGGAATCGCCTCCAGCCAGTGCTCGATACTCACGTGCGCCAAACTCCCTGCTTTTCGCCTGTTACATGCCGGTACTGAGCAGCGTACCGGGGATCGCCACCGACCGGCGTCACCCTTCAGTCGGGGGTGGGGTCCACCTTGAGACAGATATTTCCGGACATAACACCCAAAATCGGCGTTTGTAGGATGTCTTGCGGAAGCCAACGCCGTCCGAGCACGAGGAGAGCAGAGGGATGTCCGAGCAAGAGATCCGTGAGCTGCTGGCCGAGCGCACCGCCGCGATGCAGGCGAAGGACCCGGCACGGCTGGTGGCCGGCTACGACCCCGGCGCGGTGAAGTTCGACCTCGCGCCGCCGCTGCGCAACACCGGTACCTCGGCGGAGTACCTCACGCAGTGGTTCGGCTCGTTCGCGAGCCCGGTTTCCTACACCTATCACGACGAAGCCATCACCACCTCGGGCGAGCTGGCTGTGGTGACCGCGCTGGCGAAGATGTCGGCCGTGCCGCAGGGCGCGAGCGAACCGTTCACGCTGTGGTTCCGCAGCACACTGGTCCTGCGCCACGGTGACGACGGCTGGCGCATCGTGCACGAGCACAACTCGACGCCGTTCTACATGGACGGCACGATGCGCGCCGCGGTCGACCTCCAGCCCTGAGCGGGAGCCGTCGCACGGACGGCTCCCGCACCCGGCATCAGAGGATCTCGGTCACCGACCCCACATCCGGCGCGGCGGCGTCCGGGTTCACCGAAGCGGCTTCGACCAGCTCCGGTTCGACCTTGTGCGGCTGAATCAGGCCGTCACGGACGTCCTCGGCGTAGTGACAGGCCACTCGGTGCCCGCCCCCGATCTCGCGCAGCTGCGGACGGTCGGTGTCACACAGGGTGGCCTGCCGCCACGGGCACCGGGTGTGGAAGCGGCAGCCGCTGGGCGGGTTGGCCGGGGACGGCAGGTCGCCGGCCAGCAGGATCTGCTCGCGGCTGTCCTCGATCACCGGGTCCGGCACCGGGATCGCGGACAGCAGCGCCCGCGTGTAGGGGTGCAGCGGATTTTCGTACAGCTCCTGCGAGCCGGTCTCCTCGACCAGCGCGCCGAGATACATCACGCCGATCCGGTCGGAGATGTGCCGCACCACGGCCAGATCGTGCGCGATCACCAGGTAGGTCAGGCCCAGCTCCTGCTGCAGCTGCTCCAGCAGGTTCACCACCTGCGCCTGCACCGAAACGTCCAATGCGGACACCGGCTCGTCGGCCACGATCAGGTCCGGTTCCACCGCCAGCGCCCGCGCGATGCCGATGCGCTGGCGCTGGCCGCCGGAGAACTCGTGCGGGTATTTCCGCAATGAGGACTCCGGCAGGCCGACAGCGGCGAGCAGCTCCCGTAACCGCCGCGCGGTGGCTTCCTTGTCGCGGTCGAGGCCGTGCGCGTGCATGCCCTCGAGCAGAATCGACTCGACCGGCTGGCGCGGATCGAGACTGGACATCGGGTCCTGGAAGATCATCTGCATCCGGCGCCGGGACTTGCGCAGCTGCTCGCCCTTGAGCCGTGCCACGTCCGTGCCGTCGAAGACGACCTGGCCGCCGGTCGGTTCGTTCAGCCGCAGGATCGCGCGGCCGAGGGTGGACTTGCCACAGCCGGATTCACCGACCAGGCCGTAGGTCTCGCCACGCCGGATGGCCAGGTCCACCCCGTCCACCGCGAACACGTGCCCGACCGTCCGGTCGACGACCACCCCGCGTTTGATCGGGAAGTGCACCTTGAGGTCGGTGACCTCCAGCAGGACCTCCCCGGCGGGCGCCGGGGCGGCCGGAGTCGGCGGATTCGACACCGTCATCGGGTCCCTCCTCCGGCGGCCACCACGGGCTCCACCGGGTTGTGGCAGCGCAGCAGGCCGGTGCGGTCCGGAACGAGTTCCGGGGAACCCTCCCGGCAGGCCGGCACGGCGTTCGGGCAGCGCGGCGCGAAGGCGCAGCCACCCTGCCACGGGATGTTGTCGGCCACCGAACCGCGGATCGGCACCAGCTTCTCGCCGCGCCCCTCGTCCAGCCGCGGGATCGAGGCGAGCAGACCGTGCGTGTAGGGGTGCCGCGGCTGCGCGAACAGCTCGTGCCGCTGGTTGCGCTCCACGATCCGGCCGCCGTAAAGCACGTTCACCTCGTCGCACAGCCCGGCCACCACGCCGAGATCGTGCGTGATCATGATCAGCGCGGTACCGGTGTCGCGCACCAGTTCCCGCAGCAGCGCGAGGATCTGCGCCTGAATGGTCACGTCGAGCGCGGTGGTCGGCTCGTCGGCGATGAGCAGCCGCGGACGGCAGGCGAGCGCGATCGCGATCAGCGCGCGCTGCCGCATCCCGCCGGAAAGCTGGTGCGGGTACTCGGAAAGCCGCCGCGAGGGGTCCGGGATACCGACCTTGTCCAGCAGCTCGGTGGCCTCGATCCGGGCCTTTTTGCGGGGCATGTCCCGGTGCCGCTCCAGCACCTCGGTGATCTGCAGCCCGATCGGGATGACCGGGTTCAGCGAGGACAACGGGTCCTGGAACACCATGCCGAGATCGCGGCCACGGCGATCGCGCATCTGCCGGTCGGACAGGGTCAGCAGATCGGTGCCCTCGAACCGGACCGAGCCGCCGACCCGGTTGCCGCGCTTGGCCAGCAGCCGCATGATCGCCAGCGACGTCACCGATTTGCCGCAGCCGGACTCGCCGACCAGCCCGACCGTCTGACCGGGTTCGACATCGAAGCTCACGCCGTCCACCGCGGTGAACGGCTGCTCGCCCCGGCGCTGGAACACGACCTCCAGGTCGCGGACTTCAAGGAGTGCCATCGGGATTCACCGCCGGTTCTTCGGGTCGAGGGCTTCGCGCAGGGACTCGCCGAGCAGCGTGAACCCGAGCGCCACCACGATGATCGCGACGGCCGGGTAATACGCCAGCTCCGGGCGGATGTCGAGGAACTGGCGCGAGGCGTTGCCCAGCATCAGCCCCCACTCCGCCCGGGTCGGGTCCGGATCGCCGAGGCCGAGGAACGACAGCGCGGCGGCCTCCAGGATCGCGGTGGCCAGGGTCAGCGTGGCCTGCACGATCACCGGGCCGAGCGAGTTGGGCAGCATGTGCCGGAACACGATCGTGCCGCGCTTGACCCCGAGCGAGGTCGCGGCCAGCACGTGGTCCGCTTCCCGTTGCGCCAGCATGGATCCACGCAGCAGCCGGGCGAAGATCGGCACGCCGATGATCGACACGGCGAGGATCACCGTCCACTGGCTCGGCTTCGCGAACAACGCCGCGATGGAGATCGCCAGCAGCAGCGAGGGAAACGCGAGCAGCACGTCGACCAGTCGCATGAGGACGGTGTCGACCCAGCCGCCGAACGCGCCCGCGATACCACCGATGATCACCCCGAGCAGCACGCCGATCACCGTGGCCAGCACTCCGACCAGCAGCGTCTGCTGCGCGCCGACGAGCAGCCGGGACAGGAAGTCGCGGCCGAAATCGTCCACGCCGAGCGGGAAACCGGACTGTGCGCCGGGAATGATGCCACGGCCGAGCTGAACCTGGTCCTGCAGATACCGCGTCTGCGGGTCCTTCGGGGTGAGCAGCGGCGCGAAAATGGCCAGCAGCAGGAACAGCAGGGTGATCACGCCGCCGGTGATGGCCACCGGGCTGCGCAGCATCCGGCGGAACGCCTCGGCGCCGAGGCTCCGCCCGCTCACCGAACTCGCGGCGAGCTTGTCGATCGGTTCCTTTTTCTTGTTCAGCAGAGTGTTCACCGCACACGCACCCTCGGGTCGATCAGCCCGTACGAGATGTCGACGAGCATGTTCACCACCACGTAGACCAGCGCGCCGAACAACAGCAGCGCCTGCAGCCGCGGGTAGTCCCGTCGTTCGATCCCTTCGGCCAGCAGGAAACCGAGGCCGCGGAAGTTGAACACCCGCTCGGTCAGCACGGCGCCGCCGAGCAGCGCCCCGGTCTGCAGGCCGATCGTGGTGACCACCGGCAGCAGCGCATTGCGCAGCACATGCCGCTGCCGCACCACCGAATCGGTCAGGCCCTTGGAATTGGCGGTACGGATGAAGTCCTCGTTGAAGACGTCCAGCACGGAGGCGCGGGTGATCCGGGTGATCACCGCGAGCGGGATCGTGGCCAGCGCGAAGGCAGGCAGGATCAGGTGCTTGATGGCGTCCCAGACCGCGTCCCATTCGCTGGTCAGGATGCCGTCGAGAACGGCGAAGTTGGTGACCGCCGTGGCGTCGATCCCCGGCGCCTGCCTGCCCTGGGAGGGCAGCCCGAGCGGCGCGGAGAGCAGGTCCTGCATGATGTAGCCGAGGAAGAAGATCGGCACCGCGACGCCGACCAGCGTCAGCACGATGATCACGTTGTCCGCGATACCGCCCTTGAACCGCGCGGCCAGGTAGCCGAACGGAATGCCGAGCGCCACCGCGATGATGATCGCGGACAGGCCGAGTTCGATGGTGGCGGGCAGGAACGTGCCGATCTCGGACATCACCGGTTGCCCGGAGACCAGCGAACTGCCGAAGTCACCGGTGATCGCCCGGCCGAGAAACTTGAAGTACTGCAGGAAAATCGACTGGTCGAGGCCGAGCACATGGTTCAGGTCGGCGATTTTCTCCGGGGTGGCCTTGTCGCCGAGCAGCGCGGCCGCCGGACCGCCGGGCAGCGACCGCAGCCAGGCGAAGACGAGGATGGACAGGATCAGCAACGTCGGGATCGCTTGTAGCACCCGGCGCACGATGAAACGGAGCACGAGTAGTCCTTTGGGTACAGCCCGGGAACGTGAGCCGAAGGGGCAGGCGCGGTGGTGCCTGCCCCTTCGGCCCGGCTGCTCAGTGGTGGTGCAGCAGGTCAGCCGGCGGTGACGTTGTTGAAACGCTCGTCGGTCAGCGGGCTGGCCACGATGCCCTTGATCTTGGCGTCGACCACGATGGCCGGCGACGGGTAGGCGATCGGGACGCCCGGCAGGAAGTCCATGATCTGCTTGTTGGCCTGCTGGTACGCCTTGGCGTGCTGGTCACCCGCCGGCGAGGCGTCCGCCTGCGCCAGCGTCTTGAACAGCTCGGGGTTGTTGAAGCCGAATTCCTTCTTCTCCCGGGCGAAGAACGTGCCGACGAAGTTGCCCGCGTCGTTGTAGTCCCCGGTCCAGCCGAGCAGGTGAATGTCCTGCTTGCCGAACTGCTGGACATCGTCCTTGTAGCCGCCGTTCCACGGCTCGGCCACCGGCTGGATGGTGACCCCGATGTTCTTCAGGTCCTGTGAGATCGCGGTGAAGGTGTCCGCCGGGTTCGGCATGTAGGGCCGGGTGACCTCGGTCGGGTAGTAGAACTTCAGCGACAGGTCGCTCGCGCCGGCCTGCTTGAGCAGGTCCTTGGCCTTCTCCGGGTCGTACGGGTACTTGGTCACGTCGTCGGTGTAGCCGGAGATGGCCTTCGGCACGAACTCGGTGGCCACCTCGGAACCCTCGGCCAGCTTGGACTTCACGAACTGCTCACGGTTGATGCCGTAGGCCAGCGCCTGACGCACCCGGGGATCCTTGAGCTTCGGGTTGCCGGACTGGTTGATGCCCAGGTACAGCACGTTGAACGAGGGGCGGACCAGCACCTGGTCGCCGTCCTTGCGCAGCAGGCCGTAGTCGGCGGGCGCCGGGAAGTCGTAGCCGTCGATGTCGCCGGCCTTGAGCGCCTGCTTGCGGGCGTTCTCGTCCGGGATCACCTTGAAGACCAGCTTGTCCAGCTTCGCCGGCGCGGGCATCGTGCTGGTGTCGTTGCGCACCAGCGTGATCTCGCCCTTACCCTGGTCCCAGCTCTCGAACTTGAACGGGCCGGTGCCGGTCACGTGCTTGTAGGCATACTCGCTGTAGGTGAACGAATCGCCGGACTGGGTGACCTTGTCCGCGCCGAACTGCTTCAGCGCGGACGGGCTCTGGATGGACAGCGCCGGCAACGTGAACGCGGCCGGGAATGCGCCCTTGGCCTTGTTCAAATTGAGCACCGCGGTGTTCGGGTCCTTCGCTTCGCAGTTCTTGTACACCGGGTCGCCGGTGGCGGACCCCTCGTTCTTCGCGAAGCCACCGAAGACGTCGGCGTAGTAGATCATCTGGCTCTGGGCGGCGGCGCCGCTCATGTGGAACCAGCGGTCGAAGTTGTAGCAGACCGCGTCCGCGTTGAAGGGCGTGCCGTCGCTGAACTTGACCCCCTGTTTGAGGGTGAAGGTCCAGGTCTTGCCGTCGTTGCTGGGCTCCCACTTGGTGGCCAGCGAGGGCTCGAGGTCGGCCGTGCCCGGCTTGTTCTGGACCAGCGTGTCCAGCATCTGGCGGGTGATGCGGTACGTCTCGCCTTCGTCGGTGAAGGTCGGGTCGAACATCTTCGGGTTGCCGGTGTTGCCGAAGACCATGGTGCCGCCGGAGCCGCCACCCCCGGCCTCATCACGCTTGGACTCCGCGCACGCGGACAGCGAGACCGCGACCACCCCGGCGAGCCCGGCGAGGGCCGCACGACGTGTTCGGGTCAGCCGCAATTGCTGCATGTGGCACCCCTTGGAAGATGTTCGGTGGTGAAAGGCACCGCACCCGCCGATCGAGCTGATCACAGGTCGGTGTGCTCGCCGACACTAGCGGGAAGTCGGCCCGCGCTTAAGTACGTGAGATCACGATCGCGCTACGCACAACCGGGAATGACCGCAACGTGTTGGCAAATCTCCACTGCGTGTAGTCAAATCAGCAGGTTTGACACGAAGAGTGCCGGAGTGGTCGCACGAATGGATCATTTCGGGCGCGTCGCAGCGGGGGCGGTTCGGACACAACGTGACTATCCCGGCGGGGTTCCGACGCTCGGGTGAGGTGGTCTGGACAGTCCGGCCGTGACCTGGTCGTGGCCTGGTCCAGACCTGGCACGATCGGGCGGAATGGAGGTTCAGACCATGCGCGAGTCGAGTCTGCATGCTGGGATGTTCGGACCATCTGCTCTGAGGAGATGATGGGGGCATTGTCTGGACCATTCGTTCCGCAGATGGCCCTGGGAGATGCCCACGCCATATGCCACAGGGCGACGGGCGACATCCGGGCGATACGGGCCACGAGAGGTGTCAAGCAGTCCAGCCACTCGCATCGCAAGAGGCGTCAGGTGATCCGGGTCTCGCAGGCCACGTGAGACATCAAGCGGCACCCAGACCATGTGCACTCGTGACCAGGCAATGTCCAGGCCACACGAATTCAAGGACCGGGGCACCTGGACCGCACGGGATCGAGGGTGGGAAGGTGTCCAGACCACCCGAGATCGCAAGGCCGGGCGATGTCCGGACCGCACGAGTTCAGGGGCCGAGCGATGTCCGGACCACAAGCACCCGTGGCCGGGTCGGGCGATGTTCAAACCACGTGCAAACTGAGCACTCCGAACCACGTCCGACCCGGCTGGCCGGACGGTCGACACACGCACGCACGTGCACTGAACAGCCGCCACCGCACCCTCGGCACACCCATCGGCCGGCTCACCGACGATTCTCGCCTCCACCGCGCTCAGCCGTCATATGCGATCACCGGGACCAGCGGGCCACCTGCACAAAAATCACTGACAGTGACCAGATCCGGGCACGCTTCGCGCCTCGAATCGAGATGTTCAGGCCATGTGAATGCGTCTCGATCTTGGGGATCGAGACGCTCCGACCATATGTACCTGCTTCAACAGGTCCATCGAGATGGGAAGACCATGGCATCGCCGGATCCGCTTGCATCACCAGCGCCCACGCTGCCAGGCGCCCGCCCGCATCTGTGTCAGTAGTCGGGCGACAGGTGCCCAAGAGCGCCTTTTTGCACTGGCAGCCACGTGATGGAGACACTGTCCCCGGTGTGCCGGCGGACCGCCGTCGCGAACTCCGGGGCGAGTTCGTCGAAGCGCTCGAGAACCTCGCGCAGCCGCACCGGAGGTTTCCGCCGTGCGGTGACCATCTGATCGAGGGCGAGCATCACGCGGTCCGGGTAAAGCTCCAACTGGTCGAGCAGGAACCCGTCGGCGGTAACGGTCTCTATGTCGTAAGGTGCACGGCTTTCGGGCGGGAACCCGACGACGTCGTCGCTGACGATGGTCTGCGCGTGCCCGCGCACAGCCGCGGCCAGCACGTGCCGGTCCTTCTCGTTGTTCGTCATCGCCCGGGTCAGCGGCTCGTAGCCGGTAACCATCGCGTCAGGGAAGGCGGCGCGCATCTGCCCGATCCGGCGCTGCGCCCGCGCAGGCGTCTTCCCGATGCTTTCTACGAGGTTGCGCTGAACCTCGTCGAGAATGCCCGCGGACCACAGCGGCTGGAAGGTATCGAGCGCAGCCAGGCGAAGCAGCAAGTCTGCGGTGTTGAGCGGCAGCAGGACGTTGGCGTCGAGCAGAGCGGGAAACGGCACCTCAGCGAGTTTGGACGAACCGATCGACATGGTCAGCCGACGGGTCCTCCTGCTCGCTCGCCTCCGCAGTCATCTCGTCCAGCAACGCCTTGCGCCGCCGACGTGTCTGCTCCTGGTACTGAACCAGATGGTCGAGTCGCACGCGGCGGTGCCGGCCGGGCCTGGAGAACTGGATCTTCCCCTCTTCCAGCAGTTTCACCAAGGTCGGGCGGGACACGTTGAGCATGTCTGCGGCCTCTTGGGTGGTCAGCTCGGTGTGCCTGGGCACGATGTTGATCGCAAGGCCTTGCTCCATGGCCGCGGCCACCTGCTGGAGCACCTCCAATAGCTCGGCAGGCAGCTCCACCCGCTTCCCTTGGGGGCCGAGCAGCACGGCGGTCGCCGGCGTCTCCGCGCCGGCGGAGCCGCGATTGTGCAGCTCGCGTAGAGCGTGCAACACCGACGCCACGGCCTCGCCTTCGACGGGGGGGAATACCGTGTGCTGCTCGATCGCGGACGTCATGACTGCCTCCCTCGCGGTCAGGTCGTTCGACTGAATCGGGTGGACACCTGTCCCCGGTGGAGACACTCACCACGATCATCAAACCGATGATAATCGAAAGAAACGAAAGGTGCACTGTCGGATGCGCCATACTGCCCGGCTGTGCTCGGCCCGCGCATCCAGATCAGCAACGCCCACAGCTGGGAACGCACAAGAGATGGCACGGGATCCTACCCAGCCAACTGCAGCATCTACCCAGGTCAGCAGATTCCGCCGGCCGCCTCCCATCGCCATTCCCGACCCACAGCCACAGCCACAGCCACAGCCGATGAATGATGCGGCCACCACCCGGGCCAGATGTTGTGGCCATGTGCCCATGTTCGGCTCAATCGGTTCGGAATGGCTTGATCATCTGGGGGCGTTCAAAGCATGCAGTAGGTGGATGTTCGCAGCAGCTCGGGTGCCATCTACCGGGAACCAGCCGCGTTCGAAGAGTTGCCAGCGGTGGAGGTCGAGGCGGGAGTGTTCGCCGTCGCGGGTGACGGTGCGGGTCAGGCGGGCGGCTTCGCTGCCGCCATCGATCCAGCACAGGCACGACAGGCGGGAACGGACAGCGCGCCGGCCGCTTGAGACGCCTTCCAGGATCAGCACCTCGGGAACATCGACCGGTACGAGGCGGCCGGGGCGAGGCGAGCCGTCGGCCCACTCCATCGCCCGGTACGAGCCGGGGCGGCCGGCGGCCAGCGGGGCCAGCACGCCCTGCTCCAACCGAGGCCACCAGGACACCGGATCGTCCCAGGTGGCGAAAGCATCGGTGGACACCATCGCAGTGCGGGCGTCCAGGGTACTCAAGGCGGCCAGCACCGCACGGGCGGAAGTCGACTTACCGGCACCGGACGGGCCGTCGATGGCGAGGACCCGGACGTCGCCCAGGCGAGGCGGCGCGGCGAACAGCGCCTGGATCAGCGAACGCGTGCGTGGCTCACTTCGGGCAGTCCGTTGACGTTGTCCGGAGCCGACGTGCGGGCTTCGAGTTCGGCGATGCGGGCTTCCAGGGCGCGCTTGCCGTCCTCCAGCTCGCAGCGCAGCAGCGCGATCTCCTCCACCGACGTCCGCACCTCCTCCTCAAGGTGGCCGACCTCGGTGGACAGGTGCAGCGAAACCAGTGCCAGCACCACGCCGGCCAGCAGGAACACGAAGTTCGACGGGGTCTGCACGCCCGTGATCTTCGCCATGAACGACGCGGCCTGCGGGATCACCGCGAGCACCACCACACCCAGCGCGAGCACGAGCCACACGCCCGCGTACTTCTCGCGCAGCTTCCGCCGCCGCATCATCTCCAGGACGACGAACAGCACCAGGCACGCGACGACGATGCTGAGAATCTGCCAGCCGAGCATGTGCGGGCCCCTTACGCTGCGTCGGAGGAATCGACGGACGGACGCCGGCGCATCAGCGCCAGCAGCAGTGCCAGCCCGGCTCGGCCGAGATACACCGCCGATTTCACCGGCGAGTGGCTGGGTGTGCCCCCGGCGCGCTCGCGCATCAGCACCGGGACCTCGGAGATGGTCAGCTTCGCCCGGATCGCCAGCACCAGGCCCTCCACCGTGTCGCCGAGGTACTCCGCCGGGTAGTAGGCGGCGAACAACTTGATCGCCCGTGGGCCCATCGCCTTGAACCCGGAGGTGACGTCGGTGAGCTTGTGCCGGGCCAGCCGCGAGAACACCAGGGAGAGCGCGACCATCGCGTACTTGCGCGGACCGACCGCCCGATAGGCGCCCTTGCCCGCGAACCGGGAGCCGATCGCGATGTCGGCGCCCGCGTCGAGCGCCGACAGCAGCGCGGCGACCTCTTCCGGATCGTGCTGCCCGTCCGCGTCGACCTGGATCACCACGTCGTAGTCGCGGGCTGCCGCGTAACGGAAGCCGGTGCGCATCGCGCCGCCGACGCCGAGGTTCACCGCCAGGCGGGCCACTTCGGCGCCCGCTTCTCTGGCGATCCGGGCGGTCTGATCCTGCGATCCGTCGTCGACCACCAGGATGTCGATCTCCGGCAGAACCCGCCTGACCTCGGCGAGCACCGACCCGACGCTGGCCTGTTCATTCAGCGCCGGCATCACGATGAGGACTTTCCGGGTGCTCACAGGGGTAGTGGACACGGCGATCACTCTATCTTCTCACTGCCCGTGAGGGCTGGTGGACCCGGCGGCGGCGCCGGCCGCGACCACGTCTTCCTGGCCCTTGATCCGATAAATGGTGGCCCCGGCATTCTCGAACGCGACCTGGAAATTCGGGCCGGCGGTGAGCTGCGATACCCCGATCGAGGGTTTCGCGTCCGCGGTGACCCTGCCCTTGCCCTGCACCACGTAACGCACGTGCAGCTCGGTGAGATCCTTGCGGACCTGCGGGTACTTGTCGATATTGTCCAGCCACAGGCCCAAGTAGCCGGCCTTGGTGTCCGGCGGGGCGCCGTAGTAGGTCCACTCGACCGGCGTAACCCCGGCGAGCGCATACATCCACACCGAACCGTCGGACTTGTCGTTCATCACGCGCTCACCCGGCTCGGTGTGCTTGGCCAGCCAGTCATAGGCGGCGATCTCGTCCCGCGACACGGCAGGCCCGTCCGCGCCGTAGTTGATGCCGAGGGTCGAGGAGTTGCGGCCCAGATAGGCGCCCCGGCTCAGCCCGGTCACGACCGCGCCGATGAGCACCGCCGCGAGCAGGGTGACCGTGACCGGCTGCAGCTTCAGGCGCGGCTGCACCTTACCGGCCAGCCAGCCGGCGGTCGTCTCGGTGAACACGCCGAAGGCGACCGCACCGGACAGCGGTACGAGCGCCGCGATCCGCCAGTGGTCGTTGTAGAAGATGCCGGTGAGCGTGTGAATCAGCGGCGTCTCCAGGGAGACCGTCGCCGCGAAGAGGGCGCCGAAGACAACGTACGAGGCGACCATCCAGAGCATCCGGCGCTGCCGCACCATCAGCACGATGCCGATCAACGCGGGCACGCCGATCCACCACTGCGGGAACGCCGCCATGGGGGAGAAAGTGAGGGTCTCGCCGAGCCCACCGGAGACCGTGGCCTCCGAAGCCCAGTACGCGCTCGTCACGCCGCCCGCGTTGTAGAGCGAGGGCAAGACGAGCGGTATGCCGAGTACAGCCGCGAGCACGACGGTGGCGATCAGCGAAGGCGCGCTACGCCGCCACTCGATCTTCTCGAAACGGAACACCACCGCGAGGAGGATCAGGAGGAAGTAGACCGCGATGACGAATACGATGCTGGTGTGCAGACCGGTGAGGCCGGCAACGCCGACGCCGATCGCGACCGGACCGGCGATTCCCCGCGGCCGCAGCAAGTGACGCGCGATCGCCAGCATCGCCGGGATCATCGCCACACCCGCCACGTACGGCCACAGCGGACCGCGCCACAGCGAGTCGTACGGGAATGCGGTGAACCAGGTGGAGACCGCGGCTGCGGCGGCCGTTCCGAGGGCGGGCATGCGCCAGGCGTGACACATCGCGGCGACGCCGAGCGGCACGCAGAGGATCACCGCGAGCGCCGCGAAGTTCAGCGTCGGCATCATGGTGAGGCCGCCCTTGCCGAACACGAGCGCGAGCAGTGCGTGGTAGGTGTCCGGGTAGAAGTAGTCCGTCTGCCCCGGCAGGTTCGCGATGGTGCCCACAGTGGACGGACGCGCGTCGCCGTGCTCGGCGATCCAGCGCACCAGGTTCGCGTGGAACGGCGCGTCCCAGCCCTGCTGCACCCGGTCGACCGAGTGAACACCGCGCAGGAAGGTCGCGGCGCCCACGCCGAGCCCGACCAGCACCCCGAGCCCGATCAGCACCTGACCGCGCACCGACCGGTCCGTGGAGGGCTCCCCCTCGGTCCAATCGCCGTGCCGGCGCGCGGTGAACCGGCGCACCACGAACGCGAGCACGAAGGCGACCGCGGAGAGCACCACCGTCCACAGTGCCACGTTCAGCAGGTCCCAGCGGATGCCGAGGCCGCCGAGGACCGGCACGCCCAGCGCGACGATCCCGAAGCTGAGCAACGGCCCCGACGCGGCCAGCGTCCAGCCGCGAAGACCGGCCGCGGCGCCGAAGACGACGCCAGGCAGCCAGAAGGCGAGCAAGATCAGTACTACATTCATCGGATTCGCTGTCCAACCCTCACCGGTACACCACACCGACCGTTTCGGCGGATCGACCCGGATGCACCCTACTCAGACGCCCGAACGGGCCGGCACGTTGCCCGGCCTCCGCAGAACGAAACCCAGCGCGACCACGAGCCCGGCCGTCGGACCGGCGGCGAGCCCGAGCACCGCGCGCAACACGGTATCGCCCGGCACCAGAGTCAGGACCAGCGCCGTCGTGACCGCGACGACCGCCCAGGTGACCAGCACGCGATTCGCCTGCGTCCGCGCGACGAGCACGGCGGTCAACAACTGCAGCGCGGTCAGCAGGACGGCGCCCCACACCATGCCCGCGACCCACCAGCCCTCCGCGCCGGCGTACTTCGCACCGAAGAGCAGTTGCACCAGCCATGGACCGAGGAACAGGCCGGCCACCGTGCCGACCGCCCCGACCACGAGCGTGCCGAGCGTGCCGAGCGCGAGGAGGCGGCGAAGGCGGTGGGTTCCCTCGGCCGAGCCGGACAACCGGACGACCACGGGCACCGCGAGTGCCTGCAACGGAGACAGCAGCAGCAACGGGACCCGCGAAACCTGCAGAGTCGCGAAGAGCACGCCCATCTTCGTCTCGTCGCCGCCCGGGGCGAGCAGGTTGACCAGCGCCGGGTAGCCGGTGATCACGCTCGCGGTGAGGCCCGCGCCGAGCAGCAGCAACAGCATGCGGGAGGAGACCGGACGCCAGCCCTCGCCGTCCAGGTGCGGATCCACCAGCCGCCGGGCAGGGCGCAGGAAGAGCAGCCAGGCGAACGATCCGGCCGCCGCGGCGATCGCCAGCGACGTCATCCCGGTCACCCCGGCGACCACCACCAGCCCCAGCAGCACCGCGCGTACCGCGGCTTCGGCGATCACGAGACCGGAGTAGGGGCGGATCGCGTTGTGCCCGACCAGCAGGCCGCGGGTGGCGAACTGGCAGGCGAAGGCGAGCCCGCCGCACAGCGTGATGATGCCGAGTTCGAGATGCCCGCCGTACAGCCGTTCGTTGAGCACCGGCACGGCGAGCGTGATCGCGGCGACCACCGCGACCCCGATCGCGCCGACGGTGAGCGCACGCAGGGCCGGTTTGCCCGCTTTCTTCCCGTCCACAGCGGCGACCGCGGACTGCCGCGACAGCTCCTGTTCCAGTGGGGAGAGCGCGCTGCCCAGGCCCATCAGGATGCCCCAGAACGACGCGAAGACGGCGTTGTCCACCGGCCCGAGCAACCGGGGGGTGAGGAAGGAGAAGACGTAGCCCAGCCCGATCGCGATCAGCAGCGAGATACCGATCTTCCCGGCCGAACGACCGGTCTCCCGGGCCAAGGCGGACTCTGCGGACCCCGAGGACTCTGCGGTCACCGGCGTGCTCATCGGGCGTTCCGGCGTGCGCGGGCACGCAGGGCGAAGAACAGGCCGCGGACCGCGCCCGCGCCGAAGCCGACGCCGAAGACCGGGGCGAGCAGGGCGACCGCGCGGGCTTCGGACTTCGTGGCGCCGAATCGGGTCACCGCGGCGCCCGCGACGGCGGAACCGGTCGCGGCGAGCGCCACCGCGGCACGCGGGCGGCGGGCGGCGAGGCCGAGGCCGAGCAGGCCGACACCGAAGGCGGCGAACAGGCCGGTGCGGGCCGGGCCGGGCGAGGCGAGGTAGGAGTCGACGAACGTGGTGCCGCGGAAGTAGGACTGCGCGGCGAACTTCCGGAACGAATCGCGCCCATGATAGGTCGCGGACAACTGCGGGGCGAGGAAGATCCGGTGCCGCTCGGCGATCCAGCGCAGCACACCGGTGTCGTCGCTGGCGAAGCGGGAATCCTCGAACAGCGATTCGAATGCGGCACTGGCCTGTTCGAGAACTTCGCGTGGTGCGGAAAAGAATCCCGTGCCCTTCGGGAACACATCGAATTCCTCGATGTCGAACGACATCAGCCGCGGATTCGCGCAGTAGCGCCGCCACGGGATCTTGACCAGCCCGGCCATGAAACCGGCGTAGGGGTTGCGCTCGGAAGCGACGTTGATGTGCCCGTTCCAGACCGTGCGCTCGGGATGGCCGACGAGCTGATCGCGCAGGAAGACCAGAGTGTCCTTGTCCACGATCACCCGGCTGTCCACCAGCAGCACCTGACGGCCGGAAGCCTTGGCGAGCCCGGCGCGGCGGGCCTCGAACCGGCCGCTGTTGGCCTGCGTGAGCACGGTGATCCCGTGTGTTCGCTGCAGCCGGGCGAGCTTTTCCGGGGTGCCGTCGGTACTGCCGTCGTCGACCACCACGATCTCCGCGGGCCAGCGGGCGGCCTCGGCGGCGGTCACCAGTGCGCCGACGCTGCGTTCGATCCAGTCCTGCTCGTTGTGGACCGGAATCACGACGCTGAGCGACGGGAGGAGCGGGTTGGCACTCACGAGGGCGAGGCTACCCTGTGCCGGGGAACCGGACGTGGCCAGTATCCTGGCGCTCACCGCAACCGACCAGAAATGGGCCCACGGTGATTTCCTTCATTCTCGGCACTACTGCGGAACTGATCAAGATCGCCCCGGTCTACCACGGGATCGCCGAGCGCGGCCTGCGGCCGAAGATCTGGTTCACCGCACAGCACGTGGACGAGGTGGCCGACGTGCTGGCCGACCTCAAGCTGCCCGAGCCCGACGTGTGGCTCGTCCCCGAGGAGAAGGCGCACAACCTGGAGTCCCCCGCGCAGGTGCCCGGCTGGGCGGCGCAGGTGCTGCGCACCGCGTGGGGTCGCCGCGGCGAACTGCGGGCCGCGCTCACCGAGGACGGCCGTCCCCCGCTGGTGCTGGTGCACGGCGACACGTTCACCACCCCGTACGGCTCGCTGATCGGCAAGCGGATCCTGAAGGCGCGGGTCGGGCACATCGAGGCCGGCGCGCGGTCGGGCAGCATCCTCTCGCCGCTGCCGGAGGAGCTGAACCGCAAGATCGCGGCCAAGGTCGTGGACATGCACTTCGCGCCGAGCGCGCGTGAGGTGAACAACCTGCGCAACGCCCGCGGCGTCGTCGTGGACACCGAGGCGAACACCGCCATCGACGCGATGCGCCTGGCCATCAACCAGCCGCTGGACGTGCCGAACCTGCCGGAGCGCTTCGGGCTGGCCACACTGCACCGCTTCGAGCTGGTCTCCCGCGCGGACAAGTACCGCGAGGCGCTGGAGATCCTGCGCGAGCAGAGCAGGCAGATGCCGATCCTGTACATGGCGGGCGCGCCGGAGCGGGAGAAGATCCGCGCGCTGGGCCTGGACCACCTGTTCGACGACAGGTTCATCGCGCAGCCGAAGATGCGGTACCTGAAGTTCCTGCCGCTGGTCGCGCGCGCGGAGTACGTCGTCACCGACTCGGGCGGGCTGTCCGCGGAGTGCTACTACCTCGGCCTGCCCTGCGCGGTGCACCGCGAGCGCACCGAAACCCCGCAGCACCTCGGCGAAACGGTGGTGCTCACCGAGATGCGCGGGGACAAACTGCAGAATTTCCTGGACACGTACCAGAACCGGCGCGGAGAGTCCTGGATGGACAAGTACCACCCCTCCGAGATCATCGTGAACTCCCTCGCACAGCTGGGTTATTGCTGAAAGCTGTGAAGGGACCCTTCACGGACGCAGAGTCCGTGAAGGGTCCCTTCACAGCTGTTACAGCGTGCGCCGGCCGGACAGCGCGCGGCCGAGGGTCAGCTCGTCGGCGAATTCCAGGTCGCCCCCCATCGGCAGGCCCGAGGCCAGCCGGGTGACCGACAGGCCGGGGAAATCGCGCAGCATGCGGACCAGGTAGGTGGCCGTCGCCTCGCCCTCGGTGTTCGGGTCGGTGGCGATGATGATCTCGCTGATGTCGGCCTCGCCGATCCGCTTCAGCAGCTCACGCATGCGCAGCTGCTCCGGCCCGATGCCGGACAACGGGTCCAGCGCGCCGCCGAGCACGTGGTAGCGGCCCTTGAACTCGCGCGTGCGCTCCACCGCCAGCACGTCCTTGGGCTCCTCGACCACGCAGATCACGGTGAGATCGCGCCGTTCGTCACGACAGATCCGGCAGGTCCGCTGTTCGGCGACGTTGCCGCAGATCTCGCAGAACTGCACGCCTTCCTTGACCTTGCCCAGCACGTCCTGCAGCCGGGCGAGGTCCGCGGGGTCGGTGGCCAGCAGGTGGAACGCGATCCGCTGGGCACTCTTGGGACCGACCCCGGGCAGCCGCCCGAGTTCGTCGATCAGATCCTGGACGACACCCTCGTACACAATTCAGCCGCCGAACCCGAGGCTGCCGAGGTCCGGCATGCCGCCCCCGCCGCCGAGGCCGCCGGCCAGCGGGCCGAGCTTCTGTTCGGTGAGCTTCTGCGCGTTGGCCGAGGCGTCCCGGACCGCCGCGACCACCAGGTCGGACAGGGTCTCCACGTCCTCGGGGTCGACCACCTTCGGGTCGATGACGAGGCCCTTGAGCTGGCTGTCGCCGGACACCGTCGCGGTGACCAGCCCGCCGCCCGCGGTGCCGGTGACCTCGGTGCTCGCGAGTTCCGCCTGCGCCTCCACCAGCTTCTGCTGCATCTGCTGGGCCTGCTGCATGATCTGCGACAGGTCGAAGCCGCCGCCTCCGGGTTGCACCATGATCGCACTCGGTCCTTCCGCCTGTAGGGTGTTGCTCCCCCAGCGTAGCCGCGTGTCCGGCGCGTCCGTCCGGGCGGCATGCGGGCGCTGTGGCACCGTGGTCGCCGTGCGTGCGAACCCGCTCCCCTTGCTGACCGGTCTGGCACTGCTCACCGCGTGTTCCGGCGGGAGCGAGGCCGCCTCGCCCGCGGCGCCGTCCTCTTCACCGGTGGCCGCGCAAAGCTCGGCTCCGGCTCCGCCACCGGTCACGACCTCTTCGTCGCAGCCGGCAGCCCCGCCGGTGAGTCCCGGGAAGGTGGTCGTGCTCGATCCGGGGCACAACGGCGGGAACGCGCAGAATCCCCAGGAGATCAACCGGAAAGTGCCTGCCGGGCGGGGTCAGACCAAGCCGTGCAATACCACCGGTACCTCCACCAACGCCGGTTACCCCGAGCACGCGTTCACCTTCGCGGTCGCGCAGGAAGTCGGGAAAGCGTTGGCCGCCAAGGGAATCAAGGTGGTTTACACGCGTTCCGACGACACCGGCGTCGGCCCCTGCGTGGACAAGCGGGCGGAGATCGGCAACGAGGCCGAGGCCGACGCGGTGGTCTCCATCCACGCGGACGGCTCGACCTCGGCGAGCGCGCACGGCTTCCACGTGGCCTATTCCGCACCGCCGTTGAACGCCGCACAGGGCGAGCCGTCGTCGAAACTGGCCCGCACGGTGCGCGACACGCTGCGCGGCGACGGGTTCGCCACCTCGACCTACATAGGCTCCGCCGGGCTTTCCGCACGCTCGGATCTGGCCGGGCTCAACCTGTCTACCCGACCGACGGTGCTGGTCGAATGCGGGAACATGCGCAACGCCGAGGAAGCCGCGCAGATGTCCTCGGCATCCGGGCGCGGCAAGTACGCCGAAGCCATCACGCAGGCGATCGAGGCCTACCTCGGCGCTTCGTAGCCGCGAGCGCCTCAGTCCAGCGGGCGCGCGCCGAGGTGGTCGGAGAGCAGCTTGCGGGCGAGCACTTCCGGGTCTTCCTCCGGCGGGGGCGGCGGCACCGGACTGGAGTCCTCGGAGTAGATGTCGTCGTCCTCGTCCGACGGTTCGGGCGGCAGCGGGATGTCCGGCTCGGTCGTCGTGACCCGGGGTTTGGCCGGTGCGACGGGGGCGGCAGGCGCGGGCGGCGGGGGTGCAGCGGCGGGTGCGGGGGCCGGCGGGGTCGCGGACGACGGCCGGGTGAAGGACCGTTCCGGGGCCGGCGCCTGCTGCTGCGGCCGGGGCGCGGCGGCCCGTGGCTGGGCGGCGGGCACAGCCCCGTGCACGCAACGGACCTGCCATTCGCCAGGCAGCACGTCGGCGAGCGCGGCGGCGATCTTGCGGGCGTTGTCGTGGTCGTTCAGCCGCCGGGAGAGCGGCTCGGATTTGTGCGTGAGCGTGACAGTCGAGCCGCTCACCTCGACCACGGTCGCCTGGGTGAGCATCGCTTCCAGGCTGCGGCCACCGGTGAACTTGCGCAGTGCGGCCAGCAGTTGCGGCCAGATCGCGCGGATGCCCGCCTCGTCGACCTCACCGGCCGCGGGTGGGCTTTCCTGCGCTGGGGACGCGGATTCGGCCGGACGCGGTGGTTCCGCCGGACGTGACGGAGCCGATTCGGCAGGTCGGGCCGCCGCTGCCGGCGTGGGGCTCGCGGGCTCGGCCGGCCGCTGCTCCGGGGCGGGCGCGGGCCGTTCCGCGGCAGGTTCAGGCCGCTCCGGGGCAGGTGCGGGTCGCTCCGCGGCGGGGGCAGGTCGCTCCGGGGCGGGAGCGGTCTCAGGCGCCGCGGTTCGCTGCGAGGGCCGCTGGAACGCGCGCACCGGCGGTTCGACACCCGCCTCGCCGCCGGTGGCGACCACCGCGCGGCGTTCGAGCCGTTCGATCCGGGCCAGCAACGCTTTCTCCGCCTCGGTCACCGAGGGCAGCAGCATGCGCGCGCAAAGCAGTTCGAGCACCAGCCGGGGTGAAGTGGCGCCCCGCATCTCCAGCAGTCCATTGTGGACGATGTCGGCGTAGCGGGACAGCGTGCCCAGCCCGATTCGTTCGGCCTGCGCGCTCATCCGGGCCAGTTCCTCTGCCGGGGCGGACACCAGCCCGCGCTCGCCGGCCTCCGGCACCGAACGCATCAGCACGAGATCACGCAGCCGGTCAAGCAGGTCGGTGGCGAACCGCCGTGGGTCGTGGCCCGCCTCGGCGAGCTTCTCCACGGTCGAGAACACCGTCGCGGAGTCCTCGGCGGACAGCGCATCGACCATGTCGTCGATGAGCGCGACGTCGGTGACGCCGAGCAACGCGACGGCGCGCCCGTACGTGACGCCATCCGGGCCGGACCCGGCCAGCAGTTGGTCCAGCACCGACTGCGTGTCCCGCGCAGAACCGCCACCGGCACGGATCACCAGGGGGTACACCGCAGGCTCAACTGTGGCGCCTTCGGCTGCGACGTTGCGCTCCAGCAGTTCGCGCATCGAACTCGGCGGGATCAGCCGGAAGGGGTAGTGGTGCGTACGCGAGCGGATGGTGGTGAGCACCTTGTCCGGCTCGGTCGTGGCGAAGATGAAGATCAGGTGCTCTGGCGGCTCTTCGACGATCTTCAGCAGGGCGTTGAAACCCTGCGTGGTGACCATGTGCGCTTCGTCGATGATGAACACCCGATAGCGCGATTCGGCCGGCGCATAGAACGCCTTGTCACGCAGCTCGCGAGCGTCGTCGACGCCACCGTGACTGGCCGCGTCGAGTTCGGTCACGTCGACGCTGCCCGGGCCTTCGGGCGCCAGCGCGAGGCATGAGTTGCACTTGCCGCACGGGTCGGGCGTCGGGCCTTCGACACAGTTCAGCGAGCGCGCCATGATGCGCGCGCTGGAGGTCTTGCCGCAGCCGCGTGGCCCGGAGAACAGATACGCATGGTTGATGCGCCCGGCAGCCAGCGCAATGCGCAGCGGGTCGGTCACATGCTCCTGGCCGACAACCTCGGCGAAGGTCGCCGGACGGTACTTCCGGTACAGCGCTAGAGCCACGGGCCGAGACTACCGTGACGTACAGCGCGGCCGTCGTAGGCTCTGTCCGTGATCCAGGGAAAGGACGCCGGTTGAGCCACGCCCGTTCCGGCCGCGGACGGCCGCCGCGTGGTCCCCGTCCAGGGCAACACCCGGTGCGGTTCGGCACTGCGGAGCTGCTTCGCGACGACGACCGCGCAAACGCATGGCTGTTGTCCGTAGGCGGCGTCGCGCAGTCGTACGTGGACCTCGACGACCCGACGAACCTCGAATTCAACTACGTACGCCGCCTCGGTGATCTTGTCGACTTCCTGCCGTCTGGTCCGCTCGACGCACTCCACGTCGGCGGCGCGGGCTGCTCGCTGCCGCGGTACGTCGCGGCCACTCGTCCGGGTTCGCGACAGCTGGTGTTCGACGCCGA
Organism: Amycolatopsis panacis; assembly: GCF_003600245.1. NCBI lineage: Bacteria > Bacillati > Actinomycetota > Actinomycetes > Pseudonocardiales > Pseudonocardiaceae > Amycolatopsis > Amycolatopsis panacis. Next base: position 142,407 of record NZ_QZFV01000076.1, on the reverse strand, counting down.
CGAGCCCCTGATCGAGCTGGTCCGCGAGCAGCTCGACCTGCGAAGCGTGCCAAAGCTGCGCGTACGCATCGAAGACGGCCGCGTCGGCGTACGCAGCCGACGCGACGCCTCCGCGGATCTGGTCGTCCTCGACGCCTTCGAACGCGCGACGCTCGCCAGCGGGCTGGCGACCGTCGAGTTCGTCACCGACGTCGCGCGGGTGCTGCGGCCAAGCGGCGCGCTGCTTGCCAACATCACGGACGGGACGGGCCTCCCCTTCGCCCGCCGGTTCCTCGCGACGCTCGCCGAGGTGTTCCCCTACGTGCTGCTGCTGGCCGAGCCGGGTGTGCTGCGCGGACGGCGATTCGGCAACCTCGTGCTCGCCGCTTCGCGGACCGAGCTGCCGACCACGGAGCTAGCCCGGCGCGCGGCGTCGTCGGCCTATCCCGCACGCTGCGTACACGGCGCAGAGCTGCACAAACTGCGGGGAAAAGCGGAGCCGATGACCGACGCCGAGGCAGTGGCCGCGCCATCGCCACCGGAGGACGTACTCGGGCTGTTCTGACCCCTGAAGGAAAAGGGGGATCCCGCACACCCGTCAGAGCCTGCTTATCCTTGCTGCCTTCCGGCCCTGGGGAGGTTCACAGGATGGACGCCGCGCGGGATCCCACATGCAGTGTAGCGGGCGGCCGCCGGAGTCCTATGCCCACCCGCAGCACGGCACGCACTGAAGCCGCTTCGCGCGCGTCGAAGACACACAGCCGCACCTGCTCGCGTACAGCCAACGCCCAGCGCACGTCGCCGACAGACCGTTCGAGTACGCCGTCGAACCGGTTCAGGCCCACCACGAACGGCAACCGCGTGCGTTCGACGTAGTCGAGCACCGGATACGCCTCGTGCGGGTGACGGGGATCGAGCACGACCAGCAAGAAGTCCGCCTCCGGCACGAAGTCCGGCCGTCTGCCCGGGGTACTGAACAGGTACACCCGGGTGTACTCATCGAGCGTCACCCGGCCGAAGTCGAGCGCAGGAGTGTGCAGCGGGGCGATCTCCGAGACCACGCGGATCGCTGTGGTCTTGCCCGCCCCGGGCGGGCCGACAAGCACGATCTTCACCGGACGTGCGGCCCGCCGGGATTGTTCACCCGCCAACGGTGTTCTTGAGCTCCTCGACCAGCGCAGGGGTGAGCACCTCGGACGCCCGGTTGGCGAACATCGCCATCTCGTAGGCGATCGTGCCGAGGCTCGCCTGCTTGTTCGCCAGCACGCCGAGCGAGCAGCCGATACTGATGGTGCAGACCACCAGGTAGCCGCGGGCCAGCTCGACCACCACCTTGTCCGGATCGCCGAGCGGATGACTGTCGGACACGCCCTGCGCGAGCGCCAGCATCGCCGAGCAGGTGGCCGCCAGCCGGTCCGCGTCCGCCCGGTCCAGCCCCTGCGAGCCGGCGATCAGCAGGCCGTCGGCGGACACCGCGATCGCCGCGAGCGCGCCCGCGGTGTGCAGCGCGAAACGGTCGATCAGCCAGGCAAAGCTCTGCGCGGTCGGCGGGCTCATTGTCCTCCTTGTTCGGCGGTGATCACGGTGGCCTGCTTGGCCTTGGCCACCCCGTCGGAGAACGCGTCGAAGGTGGCGCGCTCCGCGGCGGGGTCGCGCAGCCCGCGGCGCTGGGGCGGACGGCTGCACTGCGGCAGCCGCAGTTCGGGCGCCAGCTGAGCGCCGGGCACCCGGCGCATGACTCCATCGCGCTGTTGCGGGGCGACCGGGGCGAATCGCTGCGTCGGCATCCGATCGGTGCAGTCCTCGACGGAGGCGCCGAATCCGTCGTCCGGTTCCTCGGCGGGCCAGTCGGGCTCGGCCTCCGGCCAGGCATACATCGGCTCGCTCTCGGCGTCCGGCCAGGCCGGTTCCGGATCGGCGAACCAGCCGAACCCGTTCCCGGCGTGCCCGCCGAGCGCGGCGATCGCGGGGGCGGGCAGCAGGTCCGGCACCGGATCCGGCACTTGGCCCGGTTCGAACAACCCGACCGGTTCGGGTTCGTGCCGGAAGTCCACGTCGCGGGTGAACAGCGCGGCCGGGACGGTGACCCGCGCGGTGAGGCCGGGCCCGGCCACGGACGGGTGCAGTTGCACGGTCAGCGCGTGCCGCCGGGCCAGCCGGGCGACCACGGCGAGCCCCAGCTGCGGCGCCGGAGCGCGCTCGTCCGGCGCGGCCAGGCACCGGTTCTCCTCGGCGAGCCGTCCGGCGGGCAGCCCGGTGCCGTGGTCGGTGATGCCGACCAGCAGATCGCCGCCGGAGAGGAAGCGGGAGTGCACGTCCACCGGCGATTCCGGCGGGGAGCACGCGGCCGCGTTCTCCATCAGTTCGGCGAACAGCAGCACCAGGTCCATGCCCAGCTCCGGGGCGAGCAGCAGCTCGGCGGGTTCGGCGATCCGCACCCGGGCCTCGTCGTCGATCTCCGCGGCCGCCGAGTGCAGTGCGGTGGCCAGTTCGATCGGCCCGCCGACCCGGGATTCGTCCGGCTCGCCGGACACCACGAGCAGATCTTCCGCGGTCCGGCGCAGCCGGGCGGCCGTGCGCCCGAGCCGGCCGAGGTCGGCGACCAGCACCGGTTCGGTGGCGCTACGACGGAGTTCCTCGACCAGCTCCTGTTGACGGCCGGCCAGGTTCCGGGTGCGCCGGGCCGCGCCGGCGAGCAGCTGCGCCCCCGCCCGGCGGCCCGCGGCCTGCCGGGACACCTCCGCCACGGCGGAGACGCGGAGCCGGTCGAGCGCCTCGGCCACCTCGGCCGCTTCCCCACCGAGGTCAACGGCCGGTCCGGGCGTCGACGGTGCAGCTTCCGCGCACACACCGCCGGGCGGGCGTGGCGGTTGCGCGGCCACCTTGCTCACGCCGGGGTCTAGGGGCGATCCCGGAAGTGCCTCTGCCGGCTCGGCTTCCGCGAACGCCCCGACCTCGCCCGACCTGCGAACCGGCGGTTCAACCACCCCAGGCTCACCAGCCGCCCCGGACGCAACACCTGATCCGGACGTCGACGCCATCCCGCCCGGCAGCGCCGCGGCCTCGGCCAGCTCGGCCTCCACGCGGACCACCGTCGCTTCGGCGCGGGTGCGCAACCTGCGCAGCGGGCCGATGATCGAACGGCCGACCACCACGGTGAGCGCCACTACGAGTCCAAAAAGGACGATCGAGCCGCCGGTGGCCAGCCAGGCCTCGCGGGCCGCTTCGGACGATCGGTCGTCCGCGCGGCCGGCGATCGCGTCGAGAACGTTGTTCTGCGCCGTATCGCGCTGCCCGACGAGCTGGGCGGCAGTACTGACCACCTCGGGGGTGAACCCCGCCCTCCCGGAGAACCGAGCGGCCCGGCGGGCCGGCGCATCCGACTCGACAGCGGCGATCGCGGCCGCGTCGGCCGGCTCGGCCTGCTGCGCGAACCGCTCGGCGTGGACCGCGGCACGCTGACCCGAACTGTCGACAAGGGACTGTCCAGGTGAGACGGTGGCGGCGATGAGCGCGATCAGCCGGATCGCCCGCTGTTCGTTCGCACGCAGCAGCGAGTCCACCGCGCCCAATTCCCGCGTACCCGCACCGTCCGATGTCGTGTGCGAGACGAGCCCGAGCGCATCGACGAGCCCCGTGAGCACGGCCTGATAGCTCCCGGCGACGTCGGTGATCGCCACGCCGCGATGCACCACGTTCTGCCGCAACTGCGTCAGCGAGGCAACGCGCCCGAGCGCGGTCGCCACCGCCGGAGTCGCCTCGCCGCGCACATTGCTCAGCTCCGCGTCGACGGCTCGCTGCTGCTGGCCGAGTTCCTGGGTCGTCGCCGAGGAATCGGCCAGGAAAGCCACGGTGATCAGGCCTTCCCGCTGCAACTGCTGGGCGAGGTGGCCCACCCGCCGCGCCTGCGCGACGGAATCCTTCGTGCTTGCCGCGGCACCGGCCGCCGAAAGCTGCCCGAGCACCAGCGGCACGGCCACCAGCACCACCAGCACGAGCGGAGCGGCGATCAGCAGGAGCACCCTGCCGCGAACACCGAGCCGACCGGACCACCGTGCGCCGGGTCCGAGCGACCGGGTCATTCACGTCACCTTTCCGTTCCCGGAGGAGAGCACCGAACAGGGGGAAGCCGAGCGGAGTTCACTACTTTTGGTAAGACCCGTCGCGGTCCGCGCAAGATCCGCCACCCACCGTTGGCACCGAGCTTAGCGAGGTCCGCAAGGTCCCGACAACGCCGGAACACGCCCAGTTCACACCGCGAATTTCCACCTGGCGATGCCGACGGGGCACAGTCGCGAGGATAATGATCGGTATGTCCAGCACGCCTGCTCCTGCCGATGTCCAGGCCGCCGCGGAACGTATCCGGCCACACGTACGGCGGACTCCGCTGTTACGCACCGAAATCGACGGCCGTCCGCTGGTCCTGAAGCTCGAGCACTTGCAGCGGTCCGGCTCGTTCAAGCTCCGCGGCGCGGTGAACGCGTTGCTCGCCGGACCCCGCCCGGACCAGGTGGTGACCGCGTCCGGCGGCAACCACGGCCTCGGCGTGGCCACCGCGGCGCAGGTGCTGGGCCTGCCTGCGGTGGTCTACGTGCCCGAGACCGTGCCCGAGGCCAAGGCCACCGGTATCGAGGCGACCGGCGTGAAGCTCGTGCGGCATGGCGCGACGTACGCCGAAGCAGCCGCTGCTGCGCGTGCCGTCGCCGAGCAGCCGGGCACGCGTTACCTGCACGCCTACGACGACCCCGACGTGATCGCCGGGCAGGGCACCGTGACGGCCGAGATCGTCGCGGAAGCCCCGGACGTTGACGCGATCGCGATCGCTGTCGGCGGTGGCGGGCTTGCCTCCGGCACCGTGCTCGCCGCGAACGGGCGGGCGGTCTTCGCGGTGGAACCACAGCAGTGCCAAGCCCTGCACGCCGCGCTGGAAGCGGGCGAGCCGGTGGACGTCACGATCGACTCGGTGGCGGCCTCCGCGCTGGGCGCGACCCGGATCGGCACGCTCCCGTTCGCGATCCTCGACTCGCGATCGGTCACGTCGGTGCTGGTGACGGACGCGGAGATGCTCGCCGCCCGCGACCGGCTGTGGCAGGAGTTCCGGCTGGTCGTGGAGCCGGCGGCCGCGGCACCGCTGGCCGCCTGGCTGGCCGGCCGGGTTCCGGCCGAACTCCCGTGCCTGGTGCTGTGCGGCGCGAATACCGCGGTCAGCTACGCGTGAGCCTGGGACTCCTCGCGCAAGAACGGGAAAATCACCACGAATTCGGTCCTTCCCGGCACGCTGCTCACCATCACCTGCCCGGAATGCGCGGCCACCACGGCGGCCACGATGGCCAGCCCGAGCCCGGTACTGCCCGCCTCCCGCGAACGTGAGGTATCCGCGCGCGCGAACCGCTCGAACACCTCGGGCAGCACCTCGCCGGGAATACCCGGCCCATCGTCCACAACGGACAGTCGAACGGTCTCGCCGTCCTGCGCCAGCATGGTGGTCACGGTGGTGCCCGGCGGGGTGTGCGTGCGCGCGTTGCCCAGCAGGTTCAGCACCACCTGGTGCAGCTGCCGGGCGTCGCCGAGCACGGTGAGCGGTTCGCCGGGGGTTTCCAGCAGCCACTTGTGCCGCGGCCCGGCCACGTGCGAATCCGCGACCGCGTCGGCCACCAGCAGGGTCAGATCCACCGGCTCGTGCACCACCGGACGCCCCGAGTCGAGCCGCGCGAGCAGCAGCAGATCCTCCACCAGCGTGGTCATCCTCGCCGATTCGGACTCCACCCGCTGCATGGCGAACGCGACGTCCGGCGGCACCTGCTCACCGCTGCGCCGGACCAGCTCGGCGTACCCGCGGATGGCCGCCAGCGGAGTGCGCAGCTCGTGGCTGGCGTCCGCGACGAACTGGCGCACCCGGCTTTCGCTGGCGTGCCGGGCGGCGAGCGCGCCGGCGATATGGCCGAGCATCCGGTTCAGCGCGGCGCCCACCTTGCCCACCTCGGTGCGCGGGTCGGTGTCCACCTCGGGCACTCGTTCGGACAGCGCGACCTCACCACGGTCCAGCGGCAGCTCCGACACCCTGGCCGCGGTGGCGGCGAGCCGGTCCAGCGGCGCCATCGTGCGGCGGATCGTGATCGCGCCGGCGAATCCGGCGACCACCAGCCCGCCGAGCGCCACCCCGCCGAAGATGAAACCGACGCGCCACAAGGTCGCGTTCACCTCGCGTAGCGGCAGCCCGATCACGGTCAGCGTGCCGGACGGGGCGTAGCTGGACATCACCCGGTAGCTGCCGAGGTTGCCGCCGAGATCCACACTGCCGCGCGAACCGTCCGGCGGCAGGCCCAGCAGTACGCGCTGCTGATCGGCGGTGACGTTCTCCAGCGGTGGCGGCGTGCCCGGCGGCGGCCGCTTCCCCAGCGCGCGCGGCGGCCGGCTCTTGGCGAAGTCGAGCACGGCCGCCGCGACTTTGCCGTTCTGGGCGACCAGCGCGAGCGTGCCGTCGCCCTGGCCGAGCACCCGCAGCGGGTCCGGTGGCGGGTTGTCGCCATAGATCCACGGCGGCTTGATGCCCCCGCGCACCCCGCGCTCGCTCGCCGCGACGAGCCGGCTGTCCAGCTGGCGGACCAGGAAATCCTGCAGCGCCAGCTCGGTGACCACGCCGACCACCACGCACACCAGCGCGAGCAGCGCCGCCAGCTGCATGATCAGCCGACGGCGCAGGGACCACGGACGGCGGGTCCGCCGCGGTTCAGCCTGCGGGCTTGAGGACATACCCCGCGCCACGCATGGTGTGGATCATCGGCTCCCGATCGGCGTCGATCTTCTTGCGCAGATAGGAAATGTACAGCTCGACGATATTCGCCTGGCCGCCGAAGTCGTAGCTCCACACGCGGTCGAGGATCTGCGCCTTCGACAGCACCCGCCGCGGATTGCGCATCAGGTAGCGGAGCAGTTCGAACTCGGTCGCGGTGAGCGGCACGAGGTCACCCCCGCGATGCACCTCCCGGCTGTCCTCGTCCAGGGTCAGATCGCCGACCACGAGCTGGGAACCGACCGCGCCGGACACCCCGTTCGCCCGGCGCAGCAGCGCGCGCAGCCGCAATGCGACCTCTTCCAGGCTGAAGGGCTTGGTCACGTAGTCGTCGCCGCCCGCGGTCAGCCCGGCGATGCGGTCCTCCACGGCGTCCTTCGCCGTGAGGAACAGCACCGGCAGGTACGGCACCTCGGCCCGCATCCGGCGCAGCACTTCGAGGCCGTCGAAATCGGGCAGCATCACGTCCAGCACGACCGCGTCCGGGCGGAAGTCGCGGGCCACCCGCACCGCCTCGGCGCCGGTACCGGCGCTGCGCACGTCCCAGCTCTCCATGCGCAGGGCCATGGAGACGAGTTCGGCCAGGGTCGATTCGTCGTCGACCACCAGTACCCGGACCGGACTGCCGTCCGCACGGCGCAGATCGGCTTTGCCAGGACCGGCAGGCGTGCCATTCACACTGCTCATGGTGCCATCCTCGGCCGCGGTAGTCAGGTCCAGCTGTGCGGCGCCTGTGCGTTTCCTGTGTACCGGTGCACAGGACCCACCCACGCTGGGCACAGCGTCCCCACAGCGGCCCCGGCAACGCTGAATTCCGACAGCGCGGACGACCCGGAGGAAAGCATGACGACCGATCCAGCACAGGGCGCCACGTGGGGCGAACCACCTGCTCCCGGTACCCCTCCTGGCAAAACGTGGTCGGGCCGCAAGACCGCGATCGCGGCGGGCGTCGCGGTGGTGATCGCGGCCGGTGGGGGGATCGCGATCTGGGCGGGCACCAGCTCGAACGACGCGTCCGCGCAGCAGCGCGGCCCGGGTGGACAGGGTGGCCCCGGCGGGATGATGGGTCCCGGCGGTTTCGGCGGAGCGGGCGGGATGAGCGCGCTGCGCGGCGCACTGCACGGCGACTTCGTAGTGGCCGGGCAGAACGGCAGCTACGTCACCGAGCGGTTGCAGACCGGGACCGTCTCCGAGCTGAGCGCCACTTCCGTCACGCTGACCAGCAAGGACGGCTACAAGCAGACCTACACCCTGAACTCGGACACGGAGAAATCCGGCAATCCGCAGGACGGCCGGAGCAGCACCGTGATCGCCAAGGTCGAAGGCGGTACGGCGACCGCGATCTCCTTCGGCCAGGAGCAGAGCTTCGGTCCAGGCCGGGCTGGCCCTCGCCCCTACCGCGGCTGAAAGGCTGTGAAGGGTCCCTTCACAGCCGCTGCGTCCGTGAAGGGTCCCTTCACAGCCCTACTTCGAGCAGCTGATCGGCCGGCTGGCCGACTTCGCCGGGCTGTAGCGCAAGGTAGGTTGCCGGTGGAGGTGGTTCGCCGTGACGGGATGGGCCGGACGGGTTGGCAGGATCCGGGTGATCGGCACCGGGGTGATGGGCCGGGGCATCGTGCAGCTCGCCGCGGCGGGCGGCACGGTCGTGGAACTCGCGGACGCGGCGGAAGGCGCGGTGGGCGAGGCGATCGGCTACGTCGGCGGGATGCTCGACCGGCTCGCCGCGAAGGGCAAGCTGACCGGGGAACAGGCCCGTGCGGCGAAGGAGCGGCTGGTCCCGGTCGCTGATCCGCTGGCCCCCGCGGAGGGGGTGGATCTCGTGCTGGAAGCGGTGCGGGAGGACCTGGAGATCAAGCGCGGGCTGTTCGCCGGGCTCGAACGGGTCTGCGGCGCGGAAACGATCTTCGCCACCAACACCAGTTCGCTGTCGGTCACCGAGATCGCCGCCGGGCTGGCGGATCCGGCGCGGCTGATCGGCCTGCACTTCTTCAACCCGGTGCCGTTGATGCGGCTGGTCGAGGTGGTGCCCGGGGCGCGCACCGCGCCGTGGCTGCCCGCCGAGGCGCTCGAACTCGTCCGGCGCTGGGGCCACGAACCGGTGCTGGCCAAGGACGCACCCGGTTTCCTGGTCAACCACGCCGGACGCGGGCTGACCACCGAGGCACTGCAGATCCTGTCCGAGGCACTGGCCGAGCCCGCCGAGGTCGACCGCATCGCGCGGGATGTGCTGGGGCTGCGGCTCGGCCCGTTCGAACTGCTCGACCTGACCGGATTGGACGTTTCGCACGCGGTGCTGGAAAGCATCTGGAGCGGCTTCCACGCCGAGCCACGGCTGCGCCCGTCCTGGCTGACCCGCCCGCGGGTGGCCGCCGGGCTGTACGGCCGCAAGACCGGCGAGGGCTTCTACCGTTATCCCGACGGCAAACAGGAAGTCCCGCCGGAGCCGCCCGCCCCACCGTTGCCGGACATCCCCGTCTACACCGCCGACGAACGCCTCGCCCGGATGCTCTCCTCCGCCGGCGTTCAGATCGTGCCGGAGGCCTACCCGGACGCCGCGCTACTGGTCCCGTTGCGCGGAGAGTCCACTGTGGAAGCTGCCCGGCAGGCGGAGCTGCCCTCGGACCGAGTGTCCGGAGTGGACGCACTGAGCTACGACAAGCGGTTCACCCTGTCCGTCCATCCCGGACTGGACCCGGTCTTCGGCAAAGCGGCGTGGGGCGCGCTGGCCGCGACGGGAATTGCCGTCACGGTCGTGCGGGACGGCCCGGCTCCGATCGCCCAGCGGCTACTCGCCTCGATCGTCAACACCGCGTGCTACCTGGCCGACCAGGAACTGGCCAGCCCCGCCGACATCGACACCGCCGTCCGCCTCGGCCTCGGCTACCCCCGTGGCCCGCTGGAATGGGGCGAAACCCTTGGTGCGGAAAAGGTATTGCGCATCCTGACCGGCCTCCGGCAGGCCACCGGCGACCCGCGGTACCGGCCGAGCGGCTGGCTCACCGCACGGGTCGCGCTCGGGCTGCCGCTGACCACCATCGGAACCCGCCCGGCCGAGCTGCGCTGAGCCGGGCGGTTCGGTGCCGACAGCCGCGAACCGGGCAAGAAATTCCCCGGCTGCGCCTATCTTCAAAAAGTTGACCACTCATCCCCAGTATTATCCCCCAGTGAAGTCCCGATATCGGATCGGGACTCACCTCACCCCAGCAAAGCCACTACGCGATCACCAGCGGTGATCCACTGCCCGTCCACCCAGATAAGTAATGTAACCGCCCTGGAAATCGCTCCGGAACCCGCCGCTGATCGTGTATTCATCCGAAGTCGGCAGGCCCAGGTAGGACTTCTCCCAGCCCATCGCGGCCCAGCGTTTCCGAATCTCGCCCTTCACCAGGTGCGCCCTGGTGCTCGCACTCCAATAGAGCGACGCATTGCCGGTGAAATGGTTGTACCGGCCGATCCCGTTGGGCGTCACCGATTCGTCCGTCGTCGGGTAACCGATACTGCGTTCCCAGCCGAGCGAAGCCCATTTCTGCCGGATCTCACCGCCGATCTGGTGCGCCCCGCTCGCCGGAGTGAAATAGATCGAATGCCCGCCGCTGAAGTGGTTGTACCGGCCGACGCCATCCGGGGTACCCGACTCGTCGGTGGTCGGATACCCCAGGCTGCGCTCCCAACCGAGCGCAGCCCACTTCTGCCGGATCAGGCCGTGGATCGAATGGGCCCCGGTCGACGGGGTCCAGTAGATCGACGCGGTCTGCGAAGCCGGGGTGCCGAGCAGGTGGTTGAACCTGCCGACACCGTCCGGCGTCGCTGTCTCATCAGTGGTCGGCGGGCCGTATGTCCGATGCCCGCCGGCCGCAAGGTAGTCGGCGAGAATGTCGCCACCTATCTGGTGCACGCCGGTCTGCCCGGACCAGTACAGTCTTCCGCTCCCGTACGACCGGTAATGCAGCGGACCGTCCACGACCTCGGGGCCGCTCGGTGTACCAAGCTTGGTACGCAACGCCGGTTCGCTGTCATACCGCTGGTCGATCGGGGTGCTGTAGTTCGCGGTGAGCGTGGTGTCGCCCGCGCCGACCTTGATCGACCACGAGGTGGTGGACGGCCCGTCCTGCCAGCCGGTGAACTTCGACGCGCCGTCGGTGCCCAGCGGCGCCGCGGTCACGTCGAAGGTCGCACCTTCGGTGACCATCGACGTGCTGACCCCGCCCTCGCTGGGAATGCTCAGCGCAGCCGGCTGAGTGCTGTTCAGGGTGAGCCGGTGCCGTCTCGGCATCGCCACATAGGACTGTGACGCCCGCACACCGGCGCTGTCGGTCACGGTCGCGGTGAACTCCATCCGCGAGTCCGTGTGATCGGTGAACGGCACGGTGAACTCCGGCCCCGTCCCGCCCTCCGCCGGATGCACGTGGCACGCGCCGACCTCCGGACAGTGCCGGATGAACGAGGTCCAGGTGACCGGCAGCACGCCGTCCTCGGCATCGGTCGCCTTGGCGGACAGGGTGACCTGCTCGCCGACCGCGAACTCCTGGTCCGGTGTGGACAGCGTCAGCTCCGGTGAGTGATTGCCCGGCACGACGGCGACCGTGGTGGTCCCCTTCGCGCCGAGCGGATCGGTGACGGTGAGCGTGGCGGTGAACGAGGTCCCTTCGCCGTACTGGTGACTCGTCTTCACCCCGGTGCCGGCGCTGCCGTCACCGAAGTCCCAGGCGTAGCTGAGTGAATCACCGTCGTTGTCGGTGGAACCACTGGCGTCGAAGGAGACCGTCCGGGTGGCCGGGTCCGTTGTGGACGTCGCCGAAGCGACCGGCGCGGAGTTCCCGGTCGAGTAGGTCAACCGGCGCAGCAGACCCGAGTTGAGATCGCTGAACACGATGTCCCCGTTCGGCGCCGAGGAAATCCGGGTCACCCCGCCGATGTTCTGCAACGGCGCGGGGCTGCTCGGCGTCCGGGTGAGCTTGCGCTGCTCGTCGTACCGCGCGGTCCAGATCTTTCGGCCCGCATAGTCGCCGAAGAAGAAGGCGCCCTGGTACTCGGCGGGGTAGCTGCTCCCGGCGTAGACGATTCCGGCGGTCACGCTGTTGCCCTGCGCGGGGCCCGTGCCGTGCTGGTACTCCCACAACGGCGGCGTGTTCACCGCGGAGGCGCACCGCGCGTCGGCCGAATAGCCGGGTGTGGGGTGGTTGCCCTCGAAGCACGGCCAGGCGCCGTTCGCGCCGGGCTGCACCACGTCGAGTTCCTCCCAGGTGTACCACCCGACGTCACCGACCACCGGCAGCCCGCTCTTGGGGTCGAGGGTGAACCGGAACGGGTTGCGGAACCCGCTGGCGAACACCCTGCTGCGGTTGCTTTCCGGCGCCGACGCGTTGTAGTACGGGTTCCCCGGCAGGCCCTTGCCGTCCGGGGTCATGTGCAGGATCTTGCCGAACGGCGAGTCCAGGTCCTGCGCGACGAACGCGACCGGATTGGTCTTCCCCGCGTCCCCGTTGTCGCCGATGCTGTACCAGAGCGTGCCGTCCGGCGCGGGGTAGACGGTGTCGATGCCGTGGATGTAGTACGCGCTGCCGGGCAGTTCGAGGAGCACCTTCTCCCCGGTGAGACCGTTCGGGTGCCCCACGCCGTCGAAGGTCACCGTGAACCGGGAGGCGCGCTGGACGTACTTGCCCGAGCCCTGGCTGACCGACCGGTTGAGGTAGATCTCATGCGAGGTTTCGTAGTCCTGCGCCAGCGCGACGCTGGTGAGGCCAACGTCCCCTTGGGACTCGACCTGGAAGTTCGCGATCCGTACCGGACCGTTGCCGTCCGCCGGGACCCAGTTGACCGCACCGGACTTGCCCAGCGCGAGCACGCTGTCGTCCGGCAGCCAGGCGAAATCGGTGAACTGGTAATTCCCCAAACCGGTCGGCATGTCTCTGAGCACGAAGCCGCTCGGCAGCACCGGTGCATCGACAGCCGACGCGGGCGCGGCGGTGACGACGGGGAGGAACGCCGCGGCCAACGCGGCCACGAGCACGGAACAGAATCTTCTCCAGGCCATTCGGGCCCCCTTTCTGGGCGATAAATGATCGCGCAGAAAGGCAGCATCGTTGCCTGTTTCAGCAGGTGTTTACCCGAACGTGATCCTGTTGTCAGGCTACGACCTGGACAACGTCACCCGTCCGGAGGGCGGTGAAAAACCGCTGCGAAGCGGTCGCGGACAGATGCACGCAACCGTGCGAGTAGGTCCGCAGGCTGCCGGTGTGGAAAGCATCGCCCGGATAGAAGAACACCGAGTTGGGCATTGGCGCATTGTCAAATTCCCGGCTGAGATGCAGCTTCTCCTTGGACAGCACGTGGAACGTGCCGACCGGAGTCGGGTTTCCCTTGCGGCCGGGGAGCATCGGCACCGGGCCGTAGCTGATCTTGCCGTCCTGCAACAGCCACGCCTGGTGCGCGGAGATGTCCACGCACGCGCTGGTACCCGAGGCCGCGGCGGCGTTCGCGCAGGGCACGTTCGCGACGCTGACCGGCTGGGGCTTCGGCTTGGGTTTCGGCTTGGCCGGGGTGCTCGTCGACGTGGTGCTGCTCGGCGCGCTCGTCGTGCTGCTCGGCGGGGTCGTGGTGGCGGAGGTCCCCGGGACGCTCGCGCCCGCGGCCGCCGCACCGTTTCCGGACGAGCCGGCCGCGCCACCCGAGCACGCGGCGAGCGCGAACCCGGCGGCCAACACCACCGCACCAGCGAGAAGCCTCTTCACTCCACTACCCCCAAGTCCGGGCGGGCCGCGCTTCATCACGTGCCCGATCACCCGTTTAGACGGATGTTCCCCCCGCAGGGTTACCAGGCAATGGTCACGATATGGCCTCCACCCACGGGTTGACCCGGAGTTCCACCCGCTGCCCGCCCTGGCGCCGATGCGAGCCCGGCCCAGGTGCACGAGGCTGAGCCAGTCCGATCCACATAGGAGTCTCGATGCACGTCAACCCGCTGTACGCGGTGCTCTACGTCGCCCTAGGGGTGCTCGTCATCTACCGCGTCGTCTACAAGGAACTGCGGGGCACCACGCTCACTCGCAAGAGCCTCGTCACCATACCGATCATTCTCGTTGCGGTCGGCGTGTTCACCTCCCTCGACGCACTGCGTACGGCGGACACGGACGAGCTGGTGCTGGTGGGCATCGACATCGTCGTACTCGCCGTCCTCGGCCTGCTTCGCAGCGCCTCGACCAAGCTCACGGCTGGCGGCGACACCACGTTCCAGAAGGGCTCCTGAGTCACCCTCGTGCTCTGGCTCGCGACCATCGGCGCCCGGGTCGCCTTCGTGTTCATCGGCGGTTCGTTCGGGGTCACCGGAGCACTGTCCTCGGCGTCGATCATGCTCACGCTCGGCGTCAGCATCGGCGCGCAGAACGCGCTCACCTACTACCGCATCCAGCAGCGCGGACTTCCCCTCGTCGCGGACGCCCCTCGGACGCTCGGATCCCGCCGCTAACCCGGGACTCGACCCACTATGCGTGCGTACATCCGGACTGGACTCGACACTGCCGCCGATTGCAGGAATCCAGGCAACGGCGGCAGTTCCCGTGCAAACGGCGCAAGTCGCGCGTACAACGCTTCGGCACCAGATGGACGGACCGCGGGGTCCTTCGCCAGGGTCTCGGCCAGCAGTGCGTTGAGTTCCCGACTGGCACCGACCACTGCGGACGGTGGCTCCTTTACTTGCTTCTCCAACACCGCGTACGCAGTCGGCCCGGTGAAGGCCGGACGGCCGGTGAGCATCTCGTGCAGCACGCAACCCAACGCGTACAGGTCGCTTCGCGGACCGACGTGTCCACGTTGGATCTGCTCCGGCGCCATGTACGACGGCGTCCCCAGCAGCTGTCCGGCGCGCGTGAAGCGAGCGACGTCGGCTTCACGCAACACAGCCAGCCCGAAGTCCATCACCTTCACGCTGCCGTCCGGACAGAGCATCAGGTTGGCCGGTTTGAGGTCACGATGGCACACAGCCCGTGTGTGGGCTGCTGCGAGCACCGCGGCTGCCTGCGCGGCAATTGCGGCCGCCCACGGCACCGGTAGCGGACCGTGCTCGGCCAGCAGGTCAGCCACCGTGACGCCTTCGACGAACTGCATGACCTGAAACAGCGGTCGTCATATGTACCGAAGTCGTACAGCGTGGGCGCGCCAGGATGGTCGAGCGTGGCGAGAATTCGCGCTTCGCGCGCGAAGCGCTCTTCGAGTTCTTCGTCGCCTCCTGGCAGCCTCAACAGCTTGATCGCGACGCGCCGACCGAGATGCCGGTCGTGCCCGCGGTGCACCGCGCCCATCCCGCCGCGGCCAAGCGGCAGGTCTTCGACCTCGTAACGATCCGCGATGAGCATCCGCCAAGCCCCCCTCACGGCGTCACCACGCTCACCCGCCACCGGGCTTCAGCCGTCCTTCGGCGAGCGCCGCAAAGCCTAACCGCACCAGGTCGCGGCCGATTTCCGCCGTCTGCCGCATCGACCGGTCGAAGTCGGCGAGGGCTCGGAAAGCAGCGCCATACGCACGCTGTGTGTCGAGCGGGTACCGCGGCACCTTCAACCGGCGCGCGTCGATCCGCGTGGACGCGCTGTACACGGGGAAATCCGCGGCACGCAGGCAGCCGGCGAGGAACTCGGGATCCAGCCGCTCCGGGTCGGCCCGGTAACAGGACAGGGCGGGCCCCAGCCGCACCGGCTGTCCACTGTGGACGACCACGGCTCCGGTGATCGAGGCGACGACATCCCCGTCGCGGGCGAACACGGCGCCTTCGTCGGGCCCGGCCCGTCCGGTCGGCTTGCTGCCCAGGAACACGTCGTCGGTGGTCAGCACCGGTTCGTCACCGTCGGAGACCCGCGAAGGAGCGTGCCGGATCCGCAACACGCCCGCTTTCACCAGCTCGCCGACCGTGGTGTGCGCGGGCTCGTCCGCGGCCGGCGCCAGCCGTGGCAGCTCAAGCCCGATCTGTTCGAAACGCCGGGATGCCGAAAGGAAGGCGTCCGCCGGATCGGCCCGGCGGACCCGTTGCGCCGGCGTCAGGTCCACGTCGTCGTCGAGCAGTTCGATGACCGGCACCCCGTTCGCCTCGGGATCGGCGAGGTACGCGCGCCACCGCTGATCGGCTTGGGCGGCAGGCGTTTCCGCGAGCAGCACCGTGGCCGGCGGCCGTTGACCGGGCTCGGGCCGCACGAGCACCCAGAGGTCGGCGCCGGGTGCGAGCGTGAGCACGGCCCGCAGGGCACCGGCGCGCAGGAGGTTGGCCCGGATCCGCTTACCACTGCGTCGGCCGGCCGCCGCGCCGGGCATCAGGATCGCCACCAGTCCGCCGGGCCGGACGTGCGCGAGGCAGTGCTGGACCCACGCCAGCTCCGGCTCGCCCCGAGATGGCAGGCCGTATTTCCACCGCTCGTCGCCGACCAGGTCTTCCTGGCCCCACCGGCGCTCGTTGAACGGCGGATCGCAAAGTACGACGTCCACCCGTCGCCCGGCGAAGGCGTCTTCGAGCAGTGCGTCTGCGGCGTGGACCTCCGCCGCCACGCCGCGCAGCCGCAGGCGGAGACCGGCGATGCGCGCGGTGTCCGAGTCGATGTCCTGCCCCTGTGCACGGGCCGCGCCGCTGGCGAGCAGCAGCGAACCGAAACCGCAGGCCGGGTCCAGCACGGAGGAGGGATCCGGACCGGCGAGGCGGGCCATCAGCTCGACGTACTCCGGCGGGGTCGGGGAAAGCCGGCGCGCGTGTGCCTCGAAGTAGCGTTCGCAGAGCTGCTCGAACGTCGAGGCCGCGCCTTCGCTCACGGCCAGCCTGCCGAGCATGGTGAGCAGCTCCGGGTCGTCGGGCTGTTCGGCGGGGTCGGCCAGATACGCGCCCGCCGCCGCGACGCGGGCGCCGAGCCCCAGGTCGTCGCCGAGTGCACGTAGCCGCTGCCAGGCCTGGTCGATCGGCGCCAGTTCGAACGGACGGCCGCGGCGGCGGAGCCAGTCCTGCACCTCCGGGAGCGAAAACCGTGGGCTGGACGCAGTGCCACCGACCGGACGAGGAAAATCGTCGTAACGCCGTCGCCAGTTGCTGACGGCGGCCCGGCGCACGCCTGCCAGGCGCGCTATGTCGGCCGCGCTCACCGCCGCGTCGTCTGCCATGGCCAGCACGATAGCCGATGACGGCGTCTTCCAGAATTTTTCTTGTTAACTCAGTCAACCAATGGTTTCATGGGACCCATGGCCACCGAGCAGACCCGGTTCATCCTGCGCCAAGCCGCGGGCTCGCACCCCGGGCGACGACGCAGCAACAACGAGGACTCCGTGTACGCCACCGGGCGGCTGCTCGCCGTGGCCGACGGTATCGGTGGCCAGCCGCACGGGGAAGTGGCCAGCGCAACCGCGGTCGAAGTGCTGGCTTCGCTGGACGCGGAGCTGCGTGCTCTCGACCTCTCTGCGCAAGACCTGAGCGCCGTTCTCGCCGGCGCCGTACAGCGCGTCGGCGCGCGCCTTGCCAAGGTGGCCGAGCAGAACCCGGCGACGCACGGCATGGGCACCACACTCACCGTGCTGCTGTTCGACGGCACCCACTTCGCCGCCGCACACGTCGGCGACTCGCGCGGCTATGTCCTGCGTGCCGGCGAACTGCGCCGCATCACCCGCGACCACACCCTCGTACAGGCCCTGGTCGAAGACGGCCGGATCACCGAAGAGGACGCCGTCGACCACCCGCGCCGCTCGCTGCTGATGAAGGCACTGCAAAGCACCGGCTGCGCGGAACCGGACGTCTGGGAGTTCACCCCGGAACCCGGCGACCGCTACCTGCTCTGCTCCGACGGCCTCACCGCAGGCGCGCCCGAACCGGCCATCCGGGACGTACTGGCCAGCGGCACCCCCGAGGAGACCGTCGCCAACCTGATCACCCTCGCCAACGACGGCGGCGGACCGGACAACATCACCATCGTGGTCGCCGACGTGGTCCAGGCCTTTGACTGAACGAGCCTGACCGGAGAACACGGGGCATGTGTGCCGACGGGATGGGTCGAGGTGGCAGCCGTACTGCCGCGGTGGGCAGCGCAGCGGGCGAGCGCTGGCAGAGCGGAGCGCGCCGGCATCCCGGCAACGGGGATCTCGGCAGGCTTCAGCGGCCACATCCGCGAGCACCGACAGCCCTTCGTTGGCCACACATCGACGCCCGGCGACGGATGCCCGCGGCCATCCGTCGCCGGCGCAGGTCGCCACCATCGCGACCGAGCACTGTTTCCCCAGTGCAGGACCACCTGCCGAGGGCCGGGACCCGTCCGGTATCCTTCTCCACGGAGGATTGGCCGAGCGGCCTAAGGCGCACGCTTGGAAAGCGTGTTGGGTTCACGCCCTCGCAGGTTCGAATCCTGTATCCTCCGCAGCTGTAATCAGCGGAAACGCCGGTCTCCCCAGACTCGGGGCGACCGGCGTTTCTCGTCCTAGTCTCATTTTTAGTCTCAGTTGGCCCGGTTAGGCCACCTTCGGCGTCTCGCCTCCCCTGTTGTCCGGTCGGGCCGGAGGTGCCCACAGGAGCCCGTTGACGCGGCGCGCGACGCCGCGGCGAATGCGGTCGGTGACGTGCTGGTATCGGGCCGCCAGGGCAGTGCTGGAGTACCCCGTGGTGGCCATCACGGGGTAGTCCGGGACTTCCAGGAGCAGCAGGACCGTGGCCGCGGTGTGCCGCGCATCGTGGAGTCGACGTTCCTCCACCCCCCGCTTCCTTCAGCAGAGCTTTCCAGTGGTGGTAGACGGTGTTCGGCACCAGTGCCTCACCTGTGGGCTTGGTGAAGATGTAGCCGGTTTCCACCCACAACTCCCGCTCCCGGTCCTGAGCTTCTGGGTGCCGCACGAGGAGCAGCGCGAGTTCCTTCGCAACCCGATCCACCGCTCGCGGGCCCCTGGACTTCGTGGGAGCCGTCTCCTTGCGCACCGAGACGCGCTGCGGGCAATGACCGGCGTTCCGCCCGCACGGTTCCGAACACCCGCTTGTACTTTGGCCGGAGCCGGTTCCGCCGCACCCCAATCTCCGGAGCATGGTTCTCGAAACAGTCAGGGCAGAACGCGGCCCCGTGTTCATCGCACGATCGGTCCCAACCGTCCCGGTTCACATCCGGACGCCGGAAGCCCCAGTACCTCACCCTGCCGAAGCCCAAGTGCAAGGGCGATCGCCCACCTGGCACTGTTCGTTTCTTGTTCGCGGTCTCCAGGATGCTTTGGACCTCGTCGACGTCGTAGGGCTCGACTTCCACGTCTTCGACCTTCGGGGCACGGACGACCCGCCGGCCATCCTCCAGGAAGCAGCCAAATACGGAACCAACACAGTGGAAGCTGTTGAGCAGGACCTAATTCCTGCCGAACTTGAGGCAGCAGACAAGGCTGTCGCAACACCCGGGGGCCTGGAGTCGGTTTACGCCGTCAGCGCTTCCGGAAGGAGCGTAGGAATCCTGAGCAGCAACTCTTCACAGGCGATCATTCACTACGGAGCTCATGCAATACCGTCTTTCACGTCCAAGGGGCAACTGAACGGGCAACCCGGCACGTCGTGCCGCGAACTCCCAGCGAACTCACAACTTCTCCCAACCTGGGAGTTCGTACAACTTCCACAGTCACACCCGCCAACACCACATCTAGACGCCAACCCCCACTGGCACCACAACAGCTAGTGCTAGCCTCACCGCAAACCCCACATCAGCAACTCCCAGGAGATCGCGCGGGGGCCTGGGAGCTCCCGCCCGTGACAAACCGCGACCCCTGGTGAACACCCACGTGCAGACTTGGAAAGTATGTCGGGTTCGCGCCCTCGCAGGTTCGAATCCTGTACCTTCTACCGCGCCAGGCGAACGTCGGTAGGCCCGGCTTCGGGACGACCAGCGTTCCCCGCATCAGCCGAGCACGCGCCGGTGAACGCGAACCGCCGCGAAAACCACTCGCCCGAGGCACCCCGCGACCCCATCGGCACTCACCGTGAGTCCACAACGGACAGTCCCCCGCCCGTCCGGCCACCCGCGGGCCGCAGGCACCGGACCAGCCAGAACCCCCGTGCCCGCAACGGGATCCCCGCCGGGCCACGGCAACCGCCCCGGCATCGCGCGGCCGGGCACCCGGCCCCAGCGGCAGGGGCTCGGGTCAGCCGAACGGCCGTACCCGCTAGGCTTCGCCGCAGACTCGTTCGTACCCCTTCGGAGAGGTTTCTCGGTGTCACGAATACCGGTTTGACCTGGCCGCGACGCAGCGCGCGTGCCTCCGAAACCCGCAGGTCACCAGGCTGGGACGCGGGCAGGGGGACCGGCGCGCGGCCGCCTGCGAGGCCCCGGACTCCCCGATCGCGTCCGGGGCCTCGTCGATTCTCCCGTTCTCACTTACTTACCGAAGACACCTGATCACGCTAAGTTTGTCGGTGGTCGTTCCCAGCCCACAACGCACCGGAGGAGTACCGTCCCCATGGCCGGAGTGGAAGAGATCCGCGCTGGTATCGCGCTCGCGAACGAAAAGGCGTCCGCGAGCATCGCCGCCCTCCAGCAGGCGGCGCAGGCTCTCGAAGAGGCCCAGCTGTCGCTCAACCAGGCAACACAGGGCAGCAGCCAGCACGAAGTCAACCAGGCGCACGGCCTGCTCGCCGAAGCGCTGCAAGGGATCACCGGCATGCAGAGCACCATCCAGGCCGGGATCTCGTCCGCCGACTCCTATTCGGCGCGGCTGTAACCCGATGCCGGGACTCGCCGAAATCCACCAGTTGCTCACCGCCGCGCTGGCGGGCCTCGGCGACGGGCGGGCGCACGCCGAACAGGCGCGTGCCCTGCTCGTCGACGCCCGGCGCGCGCTCGTCGACGCGCAGGCCAAGGCCGATCCATGGCTGCCGGTGCAACTGGCGCAGGCCGACGAGGGACTCGATCACGTGCTCACCCGACTGGCCGCCGCCGACGATCTGGTGGGCGGCTACCGGTCCCGTCTGTAGGAACGAGCAACGCCGATGACCAGTAAGGCAGCCGAACAGCGCAACCGCGTGCAGACCGCGCTCGACCGGGTCCGGCACCAGATCGGACTGGTGCTCGGTGCCGCCGCCGGCGCCCGCGAAGCCGCGGAGACCGAGGTGGCCCGGCTGACGCTGGAGCAGGAGATCGTGCGGGTCGGCATGAACCAGGCCGACGCCGGGCAGCAGGCGGAATGGGCCCGCCACCCCGCCGCGCACGAGGTGTTCGCCTCGCTCGGCGGGGTGCGCGGCGCGTTCTACACCGACTGGAGCGCCGGTCCGGGCACGCTGCGCGAGCTGGTCAGCACGCATGCCCCCGGCCCGGCGGGCCGGCCGCCGGGCGACTGGCTCGGCCGCGTGGGCCACAACCGGGGGATCAGCGCGCCCGCGTTGTGGCGGGTCGGCTCGGCGACCACGGCCGGGCGCGACACCTCCCGCACGTTCGACGTCGCGCTCCCGCTGCTGGACGAATCGCACCTGGCCATCACCTCCGCGCCGAAGACCCGCCCGGTGATCGACGGGATCGTGCAATCGCTGCTGATGCGCGTGCTGTCCACGTTCGAACCCGGCGCGGTGAAGATCCACCTGTGGGATGTCGGGCAGCTGACCGCGATCCTGCCCGACCTGTATCCGCTCAGCCGCACCAGCGCGCTGTCGCTGTACGACCCGACCCGGCTGGAGGATCTGCTCGACGAGCTGGCCGGGCACATCCGGCGCATCCACGCCACCGGGATGCAGGCCGGGCACACGTCGTTGCGCGAGCTGCGCAAGGCCACCGGGCAGCGGCTGGAGCCGTACCGGATCGCCGTGCTCTACGGCAACGGCGAAACCCTGGAGCCGGAACGAGCGCGTGATCTCAAGCGGGTGGCCAGCGGCGCGCTGGCGGCCGGGATCTGCCTGATCCTGGTGGACGTGCCGACCACGGTGAGCGCGTCCGTGGAGACGCTCAGCCTGCTCGACGAGCGGCGCGCGATCAGCAGCATGACCGGCACGGACCTGGCGGTCGACCTCGATCCGCCGCTGCCTTCTGGCCAGGTGATCCGCGCCGCGGGCCGGATCGCCGAGGCGCTGATCGCCAAGCAGGGCGGGCCGCGTTCGTTCGCCGACCTGCTGCCGACCGAGCTGGGCAAGGACAGTTCCGCGCGGGAGCTGCGGGCGCCGGTCGGGTTCTACGAGGGCGAAGCCGTCGAGGTGGTGATCGGCGACGCGAGCCCGCACGCGCTGATCGGCGGGCCCAGCGGTTCGGGCAAGACGAATTTCCTCTACGCGCTGCTGGGCAGCCTCGCCGCCCGTTACACCCCGGACGAGCTGGCGCTGTACCTGCTCGACTTCAAGGAGGGCGTGTCCTTCGCGGGCCTCGCCCCCGGCCGCAAGGACGCCAGCTGGCTGCCACACGCGAAGCTGGTCGGGGTCAACGTGAACACCGACCGCGAATTCGGGCTGGCGCTGCTGCGGTTCCTCGCCGACGAGCTGCGTCGCCGGTCGACCGCGGCGAAGGAGCACGAGGTCACGAACCTGGCGGATCTGCGCGAGCAGGATCCGGGCGGGCACTGGCCGCGGATCGTCGCGGTGGTCGACGAGTTCCAGTACCTGTTCGCGGGCCGCGACCAGGTCACCGCGCAGGCCACCCAGCTACTGGAGGACATCGCGCGGCGGGGCCGTTCGCAGGGTATCCACATGGTGCTGGCGAGCCAGGACGTCGCGGGCATCGAGGCGTTCTGGGGCAAGCCGGCCGTGTTCGAGCAGTGCACGCTGCGGATCGCCATGCCGAAGGCGCGCCGGGTGCTATCGGAGACGAACAACGCCGCCGTGTCGGCGCCGAAGTGGCATGCGGTGATCAACCACGATTCCGGCATCTCGCACGGTAACCAGCTCGTCCACGTGCCCGATGCCAGTAGCCGCAACGTGTTCGTGGATCTGCAGCACAAGCTGTGGGAGCTCTACTCCGGACGGTTCACCCGGCCGCGGCTGTTCGACGGTGCGCATTCGCCGGTGCTGGAACAGTTCCCGGCCTACACCGAACTGAAGCCGGGCTCCCGGCCGAAGGCGCTGCTCGGTCAGTCCATCGACGTCACCGAGGCCGCGTGCGGGGTCGATCTGCCCCGCGCGCCGGGGCGCAACGTCGCGGTCCTCGGCGGCGCGACCGCCGAGGCACTATCCATTATGGACTCTTCGGCTCGCTCGCTGGCCCGCCAGTTCGCCGTGGACGAAGTGGAATTCCTGTTCAGCTGCCCGATCGAGGCGTGCGCCCCGGCGGTATTGGACCTCAAGGACCGGCTCGTCGCCGAGGGGCACCGGGCCACGCTCGCCGACGACCTCCCCGCGGAGCTGACCGCGATGGCCGAGTCCCTGGACGGCGGTCCGCCACGGATCCTGCTGCTCTACGGGGTGGACGCCGCGCTGCCCGCGTTGGAGGCAAAGGAGATCGGGCAGCCGAAGAGCGCGCTCGACCACCTTCGCACGCTGCTGAAGAACGGGCCCGGCCACGGCGTGCACACCATCGGCTGGTGGCGCAGCATCGCCCGGCTCAAGGACACGCTCGGTTTCAACGGCACCGACGACGTCGGCACCTGGGCCGCGCTCGACGTGCAGGGCAACGAGCTGACGCCGTTCGCCGCGGGCCAGGTCGTGCACTGGTCGCCCCGCCCCGGGCGGGCGTTGTTCTTCGACCGCACCACGCACGGGGCACCGGAGGTCATCATCCCGTTCCAGCGCCCGGACGCCGAACTGCCGGCAGGAGGACCAGCATGAGCGAGGAAAACGTCAGCCCGGCCATGCGGTACAAGGAGATCGTCGGGCTCGCCCGCGGTTCGGCGGAGAACCTGCGCGCCTGGGAGCTGGCGCGCGCGGACGAGATCGAACGCCGGCTGGCCGATGCGCACGCCGCGGTCGCCGAGGCCGTCGATCGCGAGGAGAAGGCCCGTGAGCGTGCCGCGCGCTGGTGGAAAATGGCTCTGCACAACATCACCCGGCTCAACTTCATCGAAACCCTCGACGATCCGCAGCCGGTGACGACCGCTCGGCCGCAGTACCTGGATCGGTACCTGGAGGAAGTGAAGCCGAGCTATCAGGAACTCGTGCAGGCGGTGCTGGCGCTGGGCTGGCGCGCGAAGCGCTGACCGGCGACCCAAAGCCGGTGAAGGGCACCTTCACGGACGCTGGGTCCGTGAAGGTGCCCTTCACAGCTTCGGAATGCGACGCACCCGCGGATTAGACAGGTGGCGCGAGCTGGCCGAGCAGCTGGTCCACGGCGTCCGCGAGGTCGTTGGCCTGGTCCGCCGGCGGGTTCCCGTTCGACGGCCGGAACCGCACCACCTGCGGATCGTGGTCGCTGGCCTGATCGGCGAACTCCGCGTTGATGTGCACCACGTCGTAGTCCACGCCGCGCGGCGCCGCGGAGGTCAGGATGTGGTCCAGCACCTGCGACTGGCCCTCGAACACGTAGCTGTACCGCTCGGCGGGCGGCAGCGTGGCGATCAGGTCCTTGAGCGCCCCGTCTGCCGTCAGCTTCGCCAGCGCGGGCGAGAACTGGTAGTCGTTCAGGTCGCCCGCGACCACGACGTTGGCCCGCGGGTCGGCGGTGAGCAGCTGCTTGATGAAGCCCTGCACGACGGTGGCCTGCTTCAGGCGCTGCCCTTCGGAGCTGCGCGTCGGCGGCTGGTAACGGCCGTGCGTCGGCTGGTCGCCGCCCTTGGAGTTGAAGTGGTTGGCGAGCACGAACACGGTGCGGCCGCGGAAGACGAACTCACCGGCCAGCGGCTTGCGGCTGTCGGTCCACGCCTCGTTGCCCGGGTCGACCCGACCGGGCGACTGGGTCAGGTGCGCCTTGCCGTGCACGGTCCGCACGCCGACCGCGGTGGTCGGGCCGCCGCCCGGACGGTCCACGAAGGACACTCGGGACGGGTTGAACAGGAAGCCCACCCGGATGTTCCCGCCGGGCTGGCCACCGTCCTGGTCGTTCACCGGGTCGATTTCCCGCCACTGGTAGCGCGGCCCGCCCGCGGCGGCGATCGCGTCGGTGAACTTCGCCAGGGTGACGTCCGCGGCGACCACGCCGTCGTTCGTCGGCCCGTTGTTGTCCTGGATCTCTTCCAGGGTAACGATGTCCGGGGAGGTCAGACTGTCCACAATGCCGTGTGCCAGCTGCGCGAACTTGGTGTCCGAATCGGACGGTGACAGGTTCTCCACGTTATAGGTCGCCACGGCGAGTTCACCCGGCCGCTGCCGGCGCGTGGTCTCCTTCTGCAGGTGGTTGTCCTTCGCCGCACCGAGCTGCGAAGCGAGCAGCGTGTAGCCGCCGAAGCTGCTGTACTCCACCGGGCCGGAGGTGGTGCCGGTGAGGACGTCGCCGGTGTTGACCTTCGGGAAAGGCTGCTGGTCGAACGGAATGAGCGACTGCACCTTCAGCACACTGGTGTTGATCTTGTCGTAGTCGAGGTACACGGCGCCACCGCGCGAACTCGGGTTCTGTTTCGGCTTCGTGGTCACGTACAACTCGTTGTAGGAGTTGCTCGGGCCGACCACCCGCGCGTCCGAGATGCTGACGATCTCGCTCTCGTGCGACTCCCAGAAGTCCAGCGCGTACTTCGAAGGCTCCAGCCGCAGCGACTCGATGTTGCCGCCGGCGTTCGGAGCGAGCACGTCCGGCACCTGGTCGGCAGTGATCACGGTGGGCGGCGGCAGCGGGTTGTCGTGCGATTCGACCGTCCATTGTGCACTGGAGAGTTCGGTGAGCGACTGGTAGTTCGAGGTCGTCGGCGCGTCCGGGTAGTACTCCTTCACCGTGCCCTGCGCGGTGACGGCGTCACCGACCGCGACCAACGGCGTGGTGGCGCCGGTGAACACGAACAAACCCTCGCTGGTACGCGGATCGCTGTCCGGCTTCGGGTCGGTGAACCAGAAACCACGCGACGAACCGAAGGTGCGCACCGCGGTCACGACACCGGTGACGTCGCCGACCTTCTTGTCCTTGAACGGGGAAATCCGTGTGGCGCCCTGGATGTCGTGGATCTTCGCGGCCGTCGGCGGTTCCTCCGGCCCGGTGCCGGTCGTCTCGCCCTTCGCGTTCGTGGGCGTCGGGTCACCGACGGTGAAGTCGGCACCGTTGTCGTCGGTGTCGGCCAGCGAAGCGGCGCGCGCGATCGACGTGCCGTTCGACGGTGCGGCGGCGGAAGTACCTTCGCGGACGACCGCACCACCGAAACCGGCCAGGTCCTTGACCCGCGGGTCAGCTGCACAGTCGGCGGCGGTCTTGCAGGTGAGCGCGTCTGTTCCGGAGACGAGGGCGACCGTGCCGGCGGTCGCGGACATCGCGATGGTCCCGGTCGCGTCGGGCGTCGGCAGTGCGACAGTCCCGCCACTGCCCTTCGCCTCGGCGACGAGGTAGCGGCTGCCTGCCGCGACCGCACCGCCGAGTTTCGTGACCTGCCAAGTGCTCGACGCGCTGGCCGAGCCGGGCAGGTATTGCACGCTGAAGCCGTCGAGCGCGAACGGCGCGCCCCCACGGTTCGCGAGTTCGACGAAGTCGTTCGTCAGCGTGGCACCGGCATTGCCGCCCCCGCCGTAAACCTCGGCGATGACCGCGTCGGCGCTGGGTGCGGCGAACGCGGCGGGAGCGACGAGGCCGCCGGCCACCACCGCGGTGGTCAGCGCGGCGGCGCTGGTCAGTGCTCTTCGGCTGGGAGTAGTTCTCCCGGTACGACGACGGGATATGGTCACCGTGAGTCCCCTCTGGGCGCGAACAGTCGAGGCATCGTCCCCCGGACAAGCGAAGGGCAGGAAGACAAAAGGGCAACAATTCGTAACAAGCTCGACTTAATTTCTTTCCCCCTATTGGAGGTTGACTCAATGATCACGGTCGTGCTCGGCGGCGACGTTAATCTGCAGGGCAGAACCGAGCCGGAAGCAGCCCTCACCCCGCTTTCCTCGCTGCTGAACGACGCCGACCTGCGGTTTGTGAACCTCGAAGGCCCGCTTTCCGGATCTTCGGGAGTGGATATTCCGCACAAGCCGAACTGGCGGCATTCTCCACCGGAAATGATCACCGCGCTGACCGCGGCCGAAATCGACGTGGTTTCGGTGGCGAATGACGTCACCTATCCGCCACGCGCCGCATTGGCGAGCCTGGCCGTGCTGGACCGCGCGGGTATCGCGCACTGTGGCGCGGGAGCGAACGTCGCCGAAGCGCACGCACCCGCCGTAGTCGAACGGTTCGGACAGCGCATCGCGTTCCTCGCGTACACATCGTTGTGCTGGCCGGTGGGCCAGGAAGCACTGGAGAACTCGCCCGGCGTCGCCGCAGCCGGCGCGTACACGGCGTACCAGCCCGACCCCCGCGTACTCGACATCCCCGGCCGCCCACCGATCGTCCGAACCACACCGGTGCCGGAGGATCTGACGCGTCTCGTCTCCGACGTACGCCGCGCGCGAACCACCGCCGACCACGTCATCGTGTCGATGCACTGGGGGCTGCCCGGCGACCACCTGGCCGAGTACCAGGTCGGCTACGCGCACGCGATCATCGACGCCGGCGCCGACCTGATCGTTGGCCACGGATCGCACACCGTCCAGGCGGTCGAGGTGTACCGCGGCCGGCCGATCCTCTACAGCTTGGGCAATCTCGTGTTCGACTGGCCGGCCATGCGCGGCAAGCACCTGGACGGCCTGCTCGCCGGTTTCGCTCTCGACGAACGTCCGCGGCTCGAACTCATCCCGATCCGCCGCGACCAACACAACGAGTGCTCGCCGCTGACCGGCGACGAGGCCTCGGCCGCGCTGCACCGGCTCGCCACCCTGTCCGCCCGCAGGGGCACCCGGATCACCGTCGGCGACGGAATCGGCGCAGTCGAAGGGCTCGGCGCGGAGCAGCCGTCCGCGGCCCGCCTGCCTGTCACCCGGACGGCCGATCTGCCTTAAATGCACATCAAGCCTTGCCTACGGGGGCGGCCAGCCGGAGTACCTTACCGGAGAGCGACCGAAGTGGCCCAGACCACTTTCGAGCCACCCCGGGCGCTCTGCACCGCGAAGCGCGGGGGAGGCGGCCCGATCAAGTGGGGGTCGATCGGAGCCGGAGTGCGCATTTCGCGATGCAGTCCGGGGGAAGCCGCGGGCGTGGGAGCGGTGCCGCACCACCCACGCGCGGGGCACTACGGGTTCGCCCCGGGGAAGTCTCGTGAGCGGCGAGACGGCGGTGCGACGCCACGGGGAGGTGGCCGGCGTCCGAGGTCTCGCCGCTCACGAGCGGTTACCCCGGTGGCTTCGCGGTGCGGCGGACGGTGGCTGGGGGCTCGCGCTCAGTGCGCGGAGCGGGTGCGGGGTTCACGGGCTGTTGCCCATCACGGGCCCGTCGTGTCGAAAGACGCTCCTCGCAACCGGGTGAATCACGCTCGCGCTCGGGTGCTCTGCGTCCTTGACTCGCCCTCTCGGGGCGATAAACGGCACCCTCGCTCCGGACGGAGCCAAACGACCTACCCCACTCAGAAACCGCGAACGGCCCTCTCGCCCCGGCCAAACCCACGCGCCCGCACACTCCGTCACCCGGTGCGCAGCTCAGGACGGTCCGCGTCCGCCAAGGCCCCCGACCCGGGCAAGGTGCTCAGTACGGCCGGTCGCCGACGATCGCGACGCGTTCCGCGATCCGGGTGTGTGGGTGATAGTCGTTCACCGCGTAGTGCTGGGTGGCGCGGTTGTCCCAGAACGCGACGGAATCGCGGGTCCAGCGGAACCGGACCTGGAACTCCGGGGTGTGCGCCTGCAGGAACAGGTACCGCAGCAGCCGGTCGCTCTCCTGCGGGTCGAAGCCGGTCAGGTGCGTGGTGAACGCCTGGTTCACGAACAGCGTGCGCCGTCCGGTCTCCGGATGCGTGCGCACCACCGGGTGCTCGACCGGCGGGAACCGATCCTGCCAGCGGGTCAGCAGGTCCGGGTCGGTGAACCGGGCGAATCCGGGGACGAAGTCGTGCACGGCGGTGGCGCCGTCGATCCGTTCGCGGACGTGCTGGGGCAGATTGTCGTAGGCCGCGGCCATGTCCGCCCACATCGTGTCGCCGCCGGTGGGCGGGACCTCGATCAGCCGCAGCACCGAGCCCAGCGCGGGTTCCGGCCGCCAGGTGACGTCGGTGTGCCAGATGTTCTCGAATCCGGGCATCGCCGCGCTGCGCGAGAACCGGACCACGTCGGCCGAATCGCCCTGCGGGATGAACGGGTTCGTCTCCAGCGCACCCCAGTTCCGGGCGAACGCGCGCTGCTGCTGCGGGCTGATCCGCTGTTCCCGGAAGAACAGCACCTTCCATTCCAGCAACGCCCGGTTCAGCTCCGCGCGCAGCCGCGGAGTCAGTGACTCTCCGAGGTCGACTCCGGCGATTTCCGCGCCGATCACCCGGCCGAGGGGACGCAGTGCGAACAACTCGTACGGCCGTTCCGGCACCCCCTCGGGCAGCCGCCGCAGCACCCGGGGGCCTTCCAGGATGCCGTCGGACGGGGTGCTCGCCGACCGCGGACGGGCCGGCAGTTCGATCGACAACAGTCTCTCCTGCCAGTGAGTTCGGCTTGGTTGAGCGGAAGAACGCGGCCGCGCCCCGGCGGTGGCGGACAAGCGTGGCTTGCTGCGAGGGTCGCTGTGGGCCGGTCAACCGGTCAAGCACGACCACTTCGTGGAATTTGTCCCACGCCCGGCCGAGTGACGAAACACCGCTGATGGGGTTAGATCCCTACACGCGAGTTCCGGGAGTGCGGAGGGTTCATGTCAGGTTCCACCAGCGAGCGACTGCGGAACGCCGCGGACGCGCTGGACCGGGCAGCCGCGGACGCGGACCGCGCCGCCGGCCGGTTCGCACAGGGCCGGCTGGAGCCGACCCCGTGGGGCATCTCGTCCCCGGCGCGGGAAATCGCCGCCCGCTGGGAAGCCGCGCTCGCCGCCCGCGACGTGGACGCCCGTGTACTCGGCGACGCGACGTCGGACCTGGCCGGCGAACTCCGGATGGCCGCGTACGGTCGTGCACGCCCGGCCGCGCTGCCCGGCTGACACCATGCCGTTTCTCCATCCAGACCTCGATGCCGCCGCCGCCGCACTGTCCCCGCTGCGTGCCGCCGCCGCTCGGGTCGGTGCCCCCGACCCGGTCGCCGCCCTGCGTCAGATCGACTGCTCGCCGCAGGCGATCCGCGATTCCGCCCGCACCCTGTCGACCGGACGCGACGTTCTGGTCACCGCCCGCTTGGAATTCGAGCGCGGCGCCCATCGCGCGGAACGCCGCTGGGGCGGCGAGCCTGCCGCGCACTTCCGCGCCCGCGCTGATGAACTGGACGTGCATTACCGCCAGGCTGCGGAAGTCGCCGCCCGCACCGCCGCGGTCGGCCTCGACCTGGCCGACTTGCTGGACCGACTCGCCCGGCAGACCGCGGCACAGGTGGTCCGGACCGCGCAAACCGCCGCCCCCGCCACCGACGACATCCTGGCCGGAGAGCACACCGCCGAAGCTGCGTACCTCGTCCGTACCGCCTGTACAGCCATCACCGAAGGGGTGTTCAGGGGCGTGGCGACGATTACCGAGGCGACGTCGTACCTGGACCCGTTCACCACCCCGGTCCTGCCGGGCTGAGACTGTCCCGGCCAGCTCGCCGGGGCTGGTTGTTGTGTGGCCAGAACGGTTTCCGCGCGCGGGGCGCGTACGGGTCCCGGTTCCACGTCGGCGGCACACAGGCGCGTATGGACCTTGTTGCCGAACGCTTGTTCTCGCGCACCACGCATCCAAGGGGCGCGTACAGACCCCAGTGCCGGAGCCGCTTCCACTCGCCTCTGTCCAGCGCTCAACCCACCCGGGTTGCCGCGACGAACCCGCCGCGCCCGGTGTCCTCCGGCTCCCGGCCGTACCGGACGGCAAGGTCGGCGATCGTCGCCGTTTCCGGGGTCCAGCCGTGGGCTGCCAGCCACTCCGGGGCCTTCGTCCCGAGCCCGCCCTGCCACAGCTCCGTGACCTCGCCGCCGATCGCGCGTGCCTGTCGCAGCAACCCGTCGTTGACGCCATCCGGCCGGTGTTCGAACGAGATCCGGCTGCCCGGCGCGGACAACTCGGTGACCGCCAGCAGGAGCCGCTCCGCCTCGTCGTGGCTGAGGTAGACCAGCAACCCCTCCACGACCCACGCGGCCGGCCGGTTCGGGTCGAAACCCGCTTCCCGCAACGGCCCGGTCCAGTCCTCGCGCAGGTCCACTGGCACGACGGTCCGCAGGCACCGCGCCCGCGCGCCCTGCTGAGCCAGTACGCGATCCTTGAATTCGAGCACCTCGGGCAGATCCAGTTCGAACACGCGGACCCCCTCCGCCCACGGCAGCCGGAACGCTCGCGCGTCGAGCCCGGCGGCGAGGATCACCACCTGCCCGGCGTCCGCGACGAACTCGTCGTAGTACCGCGTGCGAACCGCCACCTGATGCGCGAACACCGGGCCGAGGCTGCGCCGCGGGGCATTCTCGAACAGCTCCCGCCCGGCGTGGAAGAACGCACCGGCGTAGGGATCCTCGAACAGCCGGTCCGGCCGCCCGTTCTCCAGCGCCCGGAGCCCCGCGACCCCGACCGCGGTCCGGCTGACGGGTGACAACTGCGCGGGCTCTCGGCTCACGCTCCCCAGCCTAGCCACCCGAAGACCCGGCACGCCGCGTCGAGGCAACACCGATTCGGCCGTCCAAAAGGAAAACCTACCGGAATACCCCTAAAACGGTCGCCCCCCGAGGTGACCACCATCGGGGGTCCGGGGGCGAAGCCCTCCGGGCGGGGTCTGGGGGTTGCACCCCCAGAAACACGGCGAGCGAGCCACGTCGACGCTTTCCGTCGACATGGCTCGCCCACTCGCGAGCGGTGGCGGTGGGATTTGAACCCACGGACGGTTTTACCCGTCACACGATTTCGAGTCGTGCTCCTTCGGCCGCTCGGACACGCCACCGCCGAGAACAATACCGGAGCCGGATCCCCCACTGCCGCGGGGGTCAGCCCGCCGAAGGCCGCCGGGTGGCGAAATAAGTCTCGAGCAGGGCCGCGCACTCGCCGGCGAGGACTCCGCCGTGCACCTCGGGCCGGTGGTTCAGCCGCCGATCGCGTACGACGTCCCATAACGACGTTACGGCACCTGTTTTCGGCTCCCACGCGCCGAACACCAGCCGCGCGATCCTGGCGAGGACCAGTGCGCCCGCGCACATCGTGCACGGTTCGAGGGTGACGGCGAGCGTACAGCCCTCCAGCCGCCAGCCGTCGCCGTGTACGCGGGCGGCTGCGCGCAACGCCAGGATTTCGGCGTGGGCGGTTGGGTCGCCCAGTTCGACGCGGGCGTTGCGGGCCGCGGCGAGCGGGCGTCCGTCCGGGCCGAACACCACGGCACCGATGGGGACATCGGCGCCGGGCCCGCGCGCGGCCTCCAGCGCCGCGCGCACGGCTTCGGTGTCGGCCGGCCGGCTCAGAGCTGGTCCAGCAGCTTTGAGAAGCCCGCATCGAACCCGCATCTCTGCGCGATCATCTGGAGCTGCTCGTCCGGGTAAAGATCCACCTCTGAGACGATGACCTCCAGCTCGGCTCCGGGCAAGCCCAGATCGGCCAGTATTTCCAGATCGCCCTCGGGCCAGACCGCGTCGTCGTCCTCGTCCGGCGGCTCCACGCGCAGCACGTCCAGCACGTCCGCGGCGATGTCGTAGTCGAGCGCGGCCGCCGCGTCCGACAGCAGCAACGACGGCCCGCGCGGGCTGGGCCGGACGATCACGAAGAACTCGTCGTCCACCGCGAGCAGGCCGAACGCGGCACCGGTCGAGCGGAGTTTGCCCAGCTCGGTGATCGCCGCGTCCAGCTCCGTCAGAGCCGCGGAGTCGAGCGCACTGCACCGCCACTGTCCGTCTTCCCGGACCACCGCCACCGCGAAGCCCGTGACCGGCTCTTGCACCGCCATGCGCACACCGTATTCCGCCGGGCGGGGGAACGCACGCACGGTGCGCCGGAAACCCCGCGGGTGCCACTATCGAGCCATGACGGGACCCACCGACCTCCCCACGCTTCCCGGCAACCGGCACGCCGGGTTGCTCGACGCGGCGCGCGCGCTCCAAGACCGGACTGTCGAACTTCGCCGCACGATCCACCGTCGGCCGGAGCTGGGACTGCAGCTCCCACACACCCGCGACGCGATCCGCGCGGCGCTGGCGGACCTGCCGATCGAACTCACCGACGGCCGTTCCACGACGTCTTTGACCGGCGTACTGCGTGGCGCACGTCCTGGACCGGCAGTACTGCTTCGCGCAGACATGGACGCACTGCCGCTCAACGAGGACACGGGGCTCGACTTCGCGTCAGAAATCGACGGCGTGATGCACGCCTGCGGCCATGACACGCACGTCGCCATGCTCGCGTCTGCGGCGCGGCTGCTCTCTGAACGCGTGGCCGACCTCGCCGGTTCTGTGGTGTTCATGTTCCAGCCCGGCGAAGAGGGCGACCACGGCTCTCGGCACATGATTCACGAAGGCGTGCTGGACGCTGCCGGTACGCGGGTGTCGAGGGCGTTCGGGTTGCACACGATCGCGAACGTGCAGAGCGGCGTCTTGCAAGTACGCGGCGGCCCGATCATGGCGTCCGCGGACACCTTCCGGGTCGAAGTGATCGGCCGCGGCGGCCACGGCTCCGCTCCGCACGACGCCATCGACCCGGTCCCCGCCGCCGCGGCAATGGTAGGGGCGCTGCAGACCATGGTGACGCGCCGGATCAACGTCTTCGACCCGGCAGTGCTCTCGGTGACCCGCATCGAAGCGGGCACGACGACGAACATCATCCCGGAGACGGCGGTGCTGGAAGGCACGATCCGGACCCTGTCGGAACGAACCCGCGCCCAGCTCCGCGAGGAGATCCCGAAGGTCTGCGAAGCTGTCGCCACGGCGCACAGCTGCCGGGCCTACGCCGAGGTCAACCCCGGCTATCCCCCGACCGTCAACGACCCCGCGGTCGCTGCCGATGTGCTCTCCCTGGCCGCCGACGTCCTCGGCTCGCCCAATGCCGAGGACCTGCCCACCCCGATCATGGGGGCGGAAGACTTTTCGTATGTGCTGCAACGGGTTCCCGGCACCTTCGCGTTCCTGGGCGGGTGCCCGCCAGACTGCTCGCCGGAGGACGCGCCGGGCAACCACTCGAATCGGGTGGTCTTCGACGAGGCGGCCTTGCCGTCCGGAGTCGCCCTCTACGCCGCCTTCGCCCTGGACTCCCTCCGAGACTGACGCGCGCTGTGAAGGGTCCCTTCACGGACTCTGAGTCCGTGAAGGGACCCTTCACAGCATTTGTCCGTGGCCGGTCAGGAGGTTCGGCTGGGGCGTCCGTTCTCCAGGTGACCGGCGAAACGTCGGTGCCAGGCAGGGTGGCCGACCAGTGCCAGCGTCACGTCGTACCAGCCGTGCGAACCGGTGAGCGCGTCGAAGGTCACTCGGTGCGTTCCCCTTGGGGCTACTACGAAACCCGGGCGTCCCCGTACCGTGATAGTTGCCGGGCGCGGTGAGGTGTTGGTCACTGTCAGCGCGAAAACCGGGTGCGAGGGGGCCCCGTACACCGCGGCGGCCACGTCGACGCCGGCTGTCGACGTGTCTCCGGAAGCCTCGACGAGGAAGCCGTTCGGACCGTGTACGGCAACGTCGTACCCCGACGAGTACGGAATCTTCCCGGCGACAGAGGCGCGCGGCCCGACGTCGAAGCGCTGCGAAGCACCGTCGGCGTGGTACGCGTACGCAGAAACCTGCAACGCAGCCGCGCCCTGGTTCGAGGCATGCAGATCGAGCGCCTTCGCACCGACAGTCACGTACGCGGTCGGCTGATACGGCAGGGCGCGCGCCTGCGCCGTACCCGGTTCCTGCGCCGGCATAGCCTGCTGTCCGACAGGTGGCGTCGTCGGCTTCGGCAGCTTCGACTGCGTACGATCGGCTTCAGCCCGCAACGCGTTCGCGTCGGGCAGCTTCGGGATCGACCGGTCACGGCGCGAGAAGTCGAAGCAGCTCGTCAGGTCGCCGCAGATGGCGCGCCGCCACGCGGAGATGTTCGGCTCCTTCACCCCGGTCCAGACCTCCAGGAACCGCAGCACCGACGTGTGGTCGAAGACCTGCGAATTCACCCAGCCACCGCGGCTCCACGGCGAAATCACCGTCATCGGCACGCGCGGACCGAGGCCGATCGGAGTGAGCGGGCCGGTGCTTGTGCCGGGGCCATTCGGCTGATTCACCGGCACCAGCTCGCCGGGGGTGCCGGGCGCGGCAGCAGGCGGGACGAGGTGATCGAAGAACCCGTCGTTCTCGTCGTAGTTGATCAATACGACCGTGGATTCCCACAGTTTCGGGTTGTCCCACAACGCTTTCAGCACCCGCTGGGTATACGCCGCCCCGTCCACCGGACGGGCCGCCGGATGCTCGCAGTAGGCGTACGGCGCCACCACCCAGGACACCGCCGGCAGCTTGTCCGCCTTGCAGTCCGCGATGAACTGCTGCAGCACGTGGTCGACGTCCTTGCCCTTGCCCGAGTCCGGCTTCCACTGCGCCCGCAGGCTGGCCCGTTCGGCGAGCTGCCGCCTTTTCGGGTCGGACGACCCCAGCGCGTCGTGGTACGCCTGGAACAGCCACAGCGGATTGTCGCCGTAGTCGCCGAGATACCCGTTCGCGCCGTCGCCGATCTCGTCGTTCGCGTAGACCTGCCAGGAGATCCCGGCGGCCTGCAGTCGTTCCGGGTAGGTCGTCCACCGATAGACCGGCTTGTAGTCGGCCGGGTTCCAGGTGGCCGGCCCGCCGAGGCGGCCGTCCGGATCGATGGTGCCGGTCAGGTGGTAGAGCCGGTTGGGGGTGGTCGGCCCCTGGATCGAGCAGAAGTAGTTGTCACACAACGTGAACGCACTGGCCAGCGCCCGGTGGAACGGCAGGTCCTCGTGGTTGAAATAACTCATCGTCATCTCACCCTTGGCCGCGATCCACGCGTTGTACGTGCCGTTCGCCCAAGCCTGGTGAGTGGTGGCCCAGTCGTGCGGGAGTTCGCCGAGGTCCTGGCCGTCGACCAGCGCAGTGTCCACGTGGAACGGCAGCATGTGCCCACCATCGGTGCGCTTGGCGTCGGGCTGGTGGTACACGTCGGCACCACCAGGCAGGCGCAGCCGGGCACGATCGCCGTACCCGCGTACGCCGGCCATGGTGCCGTAGTAGTGGTCGAACGACCGATTCTCCTGCATCAGCACGACGACGTGTTCGACGTCGTCGAGGCTGCCCCGCCGTCGCGAGCCGGTCGCCGCCTCGGCCAGCGCACCGCCGAGCCCTGCGCCCACCGCGCCCACCGCACCGGCCGCCGCCGCGCTGCCGAGCATCGCGCGCCGGCTCAGCCGTCCTTCTGCCTGCCCCATCCGCCTACCTCCCATCGCTGTGCACCGCAGCCTTGCCGACGCCGGAAACGATCACAAGGTGACGGATGTGAACCCCGACCGAACACCGGAACAATTCGGCAACGGCCTTGCTCAATGAGCGGACCTCCAGCCCGGAACCGCCCTCCCCGCCGACATGGCGGGCTCGGCTGGGTCGGCCACCGGTCAGGTCATCCGACCTGATATTCAGGACACTCGACCTATCCCTGTCCGGCGCGTGTGACCGCGGTTACTTGCGCGTCAAGAGCACGTCAGCGCCCTCGGCCGGAACATCAAAGGGCTGTTGGCGGGTGAGGCGCGCGGGGCGGCGGCGCAGTCAGCTGGGGAAGTCCACCCCCGACCGCATCGCACGGAGGTAACCGTGACGCTCAGCGAACTGCTCCCCAGCCTCGGCTGTGAGGCCGCCGACCAGCTCGAACCGGGGCTCTGGCCACAGCGCACCCAGCTCGGCGAAGGTGGCGAGCTGCTTTTCGCCGGTGCTCCGGTCAGCCATCTGGCCGCGCGGTTCGGCACACCCGCGTACCTCATCGACGAAGCACAGGTGCGCGACGCGGCACGCGCTTACCGTCATGCACTTCCGGAGGCCGAAGTCGCCTTCGCGAGCAAGTCGCTCTGTACGCGCGCTGTGCTGCGCTGGATTGCCGAAGAAGGTCTCTCACTCGACACCTGCTCCGCGGGTGAGATCGCCGTGGCGCGCGCAGTCGGTTTTCCTGCGGAGCGCATTCTGCTGCACGGCAACGCGAAGACACCCGAAGACGTCAAAGCGGCCCTGGAGTACGGCGTCGGCCGGATTGTGCTCGACTCACTCGACGAAATCGAACAGCTTGGTTCCGTCGCGCACAACGCACAACGTGTGCTTATCCGCGTGACGCCCGGCGTCAGCGGCGAAACCCACGAAGCGATCACCACGGGTACCGAAGGTCAGAAGTTCGGCTTTTCTCTGCGAAGCGACGTACGCGACAACGTCGACCGCGCTGTGGCCGCGGTGCTTGCGCAACCAAGCCTGCGTCTCGTGGGGATGCACTGTCACATCGGCTCGCAAGTGTCCCGTGTGGACCGATACGAGGAAGCTGCTCGACGGATGATCGAAGTGCTCGTACACGTCCGTGAGACCCACGGGGTTACGCTGGGCGAACTTGACCTCGGCGGCGGTCACGCAGTGCCGTACGTCAACAGCGACGCCTCTTTTGATCTCGACGGGTACGCCCAACGGCTTCGCGTCGCACTCGCGTACGAATGCTCGTCGCACGACTTCCCCTTGCCACGCTTAACGATCGAGCCTGGCCGTGCAATCGTCGGCGCAGCTGG
This sequence comes from Amycolatopsis panacis, assembly GCF_003600245.1. Classification (NCBI taxonomy): domain Bacteria; kingdom Bacillati; phylum Actinomycetota; class Actinomycetes; order Pseudonocardiales; family Pseudonocardiaceae; genus Amycolatopsis; species Amycolatopsis panacis. The sequence continues at coordinate 104,971 of NZ_QZFV01000076.1, read as the reverse complement.
AATTACGGTCTATCGCGTGTGCGCGGTAAAACGCGGCACGCGCACCTTCGTCGCTGTCGACGGCGGCATGAGCGACAACGCACGGCCCTCGCTGTACGGCGCCCAGTACACCGCAAGGCTCGTCGGACGACGTACAAAGGCCGCGCGTACACCGATGACAATCGTCGGCCGACACTGCGAGTCCGGCGATGTACTGGCAGCTGGCATCCGTCTCCCCGACGACATTCACGCCGGTGACCTGATCGCCGTACCGTGCACTGGTGCGTACCACCACGCACTCGCGTCCAACTACAACCTCGTCGGCCGCCCGCCCCTCGTCAGCGTCCGCGAGGGCAACGCGACGCTCCTCGTACCCCGCGAAACCGAGGAAGACTTGCTACGCCGCTGCTAAGCGGACTCGATCACCTCGCCATGGCGCGCGACCGAGCCTCGCCGCAGCCGGCGGCCCGCGAAGAAGTCCCGGCAGGCACGCTGTACGGCGAACATCAGCGGTATCCCGACGAGGATCGACACCACGCCGATCACCGCCACCCCACCGATGCCGAAGAACGTGGTCTCCCCTGCGTCCGGCTTCGCGTACTCGATGACGGCGAACACCAGTACCGCCAGGAAGAACACCCCACCGAGAAACGGCAGCAACCCGCGTAGGAAGAAGTTGCGCACACTGGTGAACAGAGTCCGCCGGAACACCCATGCACACGCGAGAGCCGTCATCGTGTACTCGATGGCGATAGTGAGACCGACTGCGTCGACAGAGTCCAACAGGATGTTCCTGCTCAACGCCGCCAGCAGCACGTACAGCCCGAGCGAGACAAGCCCGAACGCCCAGGTCGACACCCACGGCGTCTGGTACTTCGGGTGTACGCGAGCGAACACCTTCGGCAGCGCACCGTGGCTCGCCATCGACAGCGTGGTGCGCGCAGCAGGCATGATCGTCGCCTGGCTCGTGGCAGCGCCGCTCGTAAGCACCGAGATGATGAGCAGCACGCCCATGACCTTGCCGGAACCGGACGTACCGAAGACTGCACCGCCAAGACCCGCAAGCACGTCTTCGGCGTTCGCTTCGTTGCCGAGGCCGATGCCCTCCTCACCAACCCCTGCGAAAGCCAGCGCCGCCACCGTCACCAAGAGGTAGTTGAGCACCAGCAGCACCGTCGAGAGGACCGCGGCCCGGCCCGGTGCATGCCGCGGGTCGGCCGATTCCTCGTTCACTGAAAGCGAACTCTCCCAGCCCCAGTAGATGAAGACTGCCAGCAGGACAGCCGACACAGCGGTGCCGAAGCCGACGTCGCTGGGCCACAGCCAGCTCCACTGCGGGACGCTGGCCTGCGGTCCGGCGCTGCCCTCGTACACGCGCGTCAGGGCGACAATGGAGAAGATCACCAGCACGATCAGCTCGATGCTGAGCAGGATCCACTGCGTACGCGCGGACACCTCGATGCCGCGATAACACAGCCAGCACAGCAGGAGCAACCAACCGCACCCGATCGCCGTAGTCACCGCACGGTTGTCGGCAAGATCGGACAGCCCGAACAGCAACAGCGTGTACTTGCCGGTCAGCGCTGACTGGCTGCTCATCACCAGCAGCTGGGCCACCGTCACCACCCAGCCGGTCAGCCAGCCCGCGCGGCTGCCGAACGCGCGCGTGGCCCAGGTGAAATTCGTGCCACAGTCGGGTTCGGCGGCATTGAGCTCCCGGAACGCGAGCGCGACGAACAGCACCGGGATGAACGCGAACAGGATGAATGCGGCCGCCTTGAACCCGGTCCCGGCGAGCACGACGAATCCGAGCGTCGCGGCGATGGAGTAGGCCGGGGCGGTCGAGGACATCCCGATGACGGTGGACGAGACCATGCCCAGCGCGTGGGACCGCAGTCCCTTGGCCGGCACCGGGAGTACTGCGGCTTCGGTCATTACCCGGTTCTCCTCGGACGTGGGGGCTTTCCAGGGCCGCCAGACGGTACCCGTTCCCCTGCCGCTACGGCACCCGTTGTGCCCCGCCGCACATCCGCCGCCTCGCCGGGCGAATTCGGAAAAGGCCTCCTGTTCGAAGGCCATGGCGGATACGCTGCGCGCTGTGATCATCACATGCCGAAACACAGGGAGGGACGGCATGGGTAACGTAACTGCCGAGGAGCCTCGCGTACCGAGAGCGCTGGACAACACCGACCGAAGGCTGATCGCCCTGCTCCAGGACGACGGCCGCGCTTCGTTCACCACGCTGGCGAAGTCCGTGGGCCTGTCCGAGGGCGCCGTCCGCCAGCGCGTGCAACGCCTGATGCGCGACGACATGGTGCGCATCGTCGCGGTGACCGCCCCGGAACGCCTCGACCGGACCCGCCAGGCCATGGTCGGCATCACCATCGACGGCGACCCGCGCGAGACCGCCCGGCAACTCGCGAAGATCCCGCACGTGCACCAGGTGGCCCTCTGCTCGGGCCGCTTCGACCTGCTCGCCGAACTCCTCTGCCGCGACGACGACCACCTGCTGGCCGTGCTGGCCGACGAGATCCGCACGGTGCCGGGAGTCGCTTCGACGGAGTTGTTCGTGTACTTGGGACTGGCCAAGCAGGATTTCGTGCGGGGGAAGCTGATGGTGTGAACCGGGGGCGGGTGGGCCACGATCGGCTTGGGTCGTGGCCGCCGCCCTGCCCGTGTCCGGAGTACGTCCTGAGCAAAGGATGGTGGAAGAAATGAAGCCCCACCACGCCGATGTGACGCGGGACGGGAAATTCTGGCTGATTCGAGTTCGTGAAGCCGGGCCGGTCCACCCAGGCTCTTCGGTACAAGGACGTCGCAGTGATGACGAGCGACCTCACCGAGATCATCGAAGAGCTACGCAGCGACGAAGGCATCTACGTCTGCGAAATGATCACCGCCCGCGCCGTCGTCGAACGACACCCCGCCAGGGTTCCGGCAAAGTCGGTGTAGAGGTCCGTGAAGGGTCCCTTCACGGACTCTGAGTCTGTGAAGGGACCCTTCACAGACCCGAAACCGGTCCGGCGCACCCTACGAGGTGGTCGCACACACCTCCGCATCGCCCACTGCCGGGTCCCCGACCAACTTTGCCGACACCCTGCGACACCCCGTCACCATGCACATGATGACCTTCGCCGCCCACGAAAAGCCCAGGTCCATGCAACGGCCGAAGCCGTCCGCATCATCGTCGGCGAAGGACTCGCCGACCACATCGACTCGAACTTCGGATACCCAAAGTCAACACAACGACAATTAAGGATGCGGACCAATCGTGACGATCGTGAGCTGACCATCGTCAGGACCGTAGATCCACCACATGCGCCACGCTGAGGGCGTCCTGTTGTCCACATAGGACTCCCACAGCGTGACGCCACCTGGCCCAGGCACCGATTGATACTCGTGCGACTGCAGGCCGGGATGTCTCGGACCAGTCTGCTCCAGCAGGCGAAGAGCCTTTCGCACCTTCTTCAGCTTTGTCGCATACTGCTGCTTCGCCCCAAGATCCAGGATGACCTTCTCGGCCTCACGGGTGTAAAGCAGCACGAACGGTGGAGCGCTCACGCGTCGTCGTCATCCTCGTCATCGTCTGCGGTTACCCAGTCCAAGGGACGCGCGTTGCCTTCAGCAGCGTCGGCGAGACCGCGGAACAGCGAGGCCCGCAACTCGTCGTTTTCCCAGACGAGCAGCTCGCGCTTGGGAATGCTGGCCAGGGGGACGAGCAGGATGGCGCCATCAGCGTTCATTGACACGGCGTAACGGTCGTTCTTGCGCGCGCCGGCCTTGCCGACCGCAACCCTGGCGCGCTCGTCAGCGGTCACCTCGGCAACTGGGCTGAAACCCTCCAAGGTCGTCATGTCGCCTCCCTTCAGTCAAACCATGTAGCTACAGAGTATGAGCAAGTGGGCAAGTGGGCAATACCCACCCCGCCCGGGTGCACGAGCCTCGCGTCACCAGCGACAATGGAGGACGTGACCGCCACCCTGCCCAAGCCCGCCCTGAAGATCGGCCCCTACCAGGTCGATCCCCCAGTCGTGCTCGCTCCGATGGCCGGGATCACCAACGTCGCCTTCCGGCAGCTGTGCGCCGAGTACGGTGCAGGCATCTACGTGTGCGAAATGATCACCGCCCGCGCCGTCGTCGAACGGCACCCGGGCACCATGCACATGATGACCTTCGGCGAGCACGAAAAACCCAGGTCCATGCAGCTCTACGGGGTCGACCCCAAGACCATGGCCGAAGCCGTCCGCATCATCGCCGGCGAAGGACTCGCCGACCACATCGACTCGAACTTCGGCTGTCCGGTCGCGAAGGTGACGCGCAAGGGCGGTGGCGCGGCGTTGCCGTTCAAGCGGCGGCTGTTCGCGGACATCGTGCGTGAATCGGCGAAGGCGGCGGGCGAGGCGGGCGTCCCGTTCACGGTGAAGTTCCGGGTCGGTATCGACGACGAGCACCCGACGTTCCTCGACGCCGGGCGGATCGCCGAGGCCGAGGGCGCCGCCGCCGTCAGCCTGCACGCGCGTACTGCCGCGCAGCGCTACTCGGGCCAGGCCGACTGGACCAAGATCGCCGCCCTCAAGGAGGCCGTGACCAGCATTCCGGTGCTCGGCAACGGCGACATCTTCACCGCCGACGACGCCCTGCGCATGGTCGCCGAAACCGGTTGCGACGGCGTGGTCGTCGGCCGCGGCTGCCTCGGCCGCCCGTGGCTGTTCGGCGAACTCGAAGCCGCCTTCCAAGGACGCGAAATCCCGACCCCGCCGAACCTCGGCGAGGTCGCCCGCGTACTCCGTCGCCACACCGAGCTTCTTGTCGAGCACGACGGCCACGACAAAGCCATGCGCGACATCCGTAAGCACATGGCCTGGTACCTGATGGGTTTCCCCGTCGGCTCCGAGCTGCGGCGCGGATTCGCCATGGTGTCGAGCCTCGATCGGCTGGACGAACTCATCGCCCAGCTCGACCATGACGCCCCCTTCCCCGAGGCGGCGACCGGGCCGCGCGGGCGACAGGGTTCGCCGGGCAAGGTGACCCTGCCGCACGGCTGGCTCGACGACCCCGACGACGACTGCGTTCCCGAAGCCGAAGACATGCACTCCGGCGGCTGAACCCACTCGCAAACCGACCTAGCCCGCCGACATTGCGCAAGCACGGTCGGCATCGTGCGGGTAGTGCAGGAGCAACAGTGACAGCGGTCAAGTGCGCGGGTGCTCCTCACTCCTCGCTGGACTTCCGAATACGTTCCGAATAGAGTGGGTGTATGGCCATCGCAGCTGACCTCCCTGCACGGACGCGGCGCTCCTCGGACCTGAGCAAGCACTCGGCCGACGTCTTCGCCGAGGCCGAGGACCACCCCGTCACGGTGACACGCCGCGACGGCGAGGCACTTGTGCTCATGTCGCAGCGCGAGGCCGATGGTCGCGCCCGGCTGCTGGATTTCGCCGCACAGCTCATCACCGTCACCCTCGATGACCGTGGCTCGCTCGCCGAGCGCATGTCCAAGGCTTTCCCCTGGATGCTCGCGCTGTCGCCCGCGGACCGGGAGTCCTGCGCGCAGGATCTCGTCGACGCGGCGCGCGCCTCGTTCTCCACCGACCAGCCACACCTCGCGATCGCCGAGCTGACGTCCTGGAAGGAGACGGCCACGGCGGTCGCTGCGGGGCTTGGCGGCGCTGACGTCGAGTGGCTCGAAGACGATGCCGCCGAGACCGTGGAGCGACCCTGATCGTGGCGGCCGCGAAGAAGGGCGAGCTGGTCCCTCGTCCTCTGAAGAAGATCGAGTACGAGATCCGCTTTGCCACCGCCGACGCGCGGAAGGGGTGGAGGGACCTCGTCGCCACCATCCGCAACGCCATGACCGAGACGTGGGACTTCCTGACCCTCATTTCCCTGTCCACGACGCCGAAGACATGCACTCGGGTGGGTGAAGCAGCCACTTGCGAGTGGTTGTCCCCAAGCGTCTGGCCTGGGCAGAGGCTGAGCTGTCCCCAGCTTGACGGAAGTTATCCACAGGCCTTGTGGGAAACCTGGCCGGGCAGGTAGCCGGTGGGAATCGACCCTGCCGGGTGTCCGCCTGTGCAGGAAGGATCGCGGCTCTCAAGGGGGATGGATCAGGCGATGAACTCCCGGGCGGTGTGGGACAGCAGGCGGAGACAACCCAGTGCACCCGGGTTGAGCAGCAGGTCTGTGCCGTTGTACTGACCGAGGAGGGCAACGAGGTCGGCCGGCGAGGTCATCTGCCAGTCCGCGGCACGCACCCGGCGGCGATGGGCGAAGGCCGTGGTCACGAGCAGACACGGAATGTTGTCCGGTGACGGGGCGACGAGCGGTTCCCCGGCATTGTCCAGCGCGAGGGCGAACGTTGTTTCGCGGAACACCGACGCGAGCTGGTCGAAGTCGGCCTCGCCGCGGGTGATCAGGCGGAGGACCGCGTCGAGTGGGTCGGTCGGGGAGTCCGGGCCGGCCGGCTCGTAGGACGGGTTCGCCTTGAAGTGGCCGACCGACCCGTCCTCGCGGGCGAGCCAGCCGCCGACCACTGCCTCGGGGGGTGGGGCCGCCACCTCGGCACCGTCGACCGTCGAAGAAGGCTGCCAGGCGGGGTCGACGAGCAGCAACCACTGGTCATCGGCCATGGTGAGCTCCGTTTCGGGCCGGGACCGGCGGGGTGCTGCTCGCCGAGCGCCGACAGGCATCAAGCGCCGGGGTACCCGTGAGCCGGGCACCTGGCAACAGGGCGCCGGGCAACAGGGCACCTGGCAGCGGGGTGGCGGAGAGCCGAGACCCGGGAAACCGAGCGCTGGATCGCCGGGGGTGGACAGGCGAAGAGGTCACTGATTCGGCTCGTCGGGGGTGGCTGGTCCGCCGGAGGCGGGCGTCTCGCCGGAGGCGGGCGCGGGGGTCGGGCCGGGGTCTGGTTTCCCGCCGGGAACGGGGGCTTCGCTCGACACCGAGATCCCGCCGGTGGCGGATACCCCGCTCGGAGCGGGAGCCGCGGGTGCGCCGGAGTCGGTGCCAGCCGAATCGGGCTCGGCGGCGCCATCCCCAGCAGCATCCGCGGCAACCTCACCGGCGTCACGATCATCGGCTCCGGCATCGTCACCGTCATCGGGTCCGGTGCCATCCCACGGGATGATCTTCAGGCCGGTCGCATCCTGGTGGTTCTGGTAAAGCTCGGCCACCTCCTCGTCGTCCATCATCAGGGTTTCGCGCATGAAGTCGCCGGTGAGGCGGACCGAGGCCGGGCCGCCCGGGTTGAACAGGACGTCCACGCCGTCGGCCAGGAGCACGACCAGCTCGTCCAGGTCGATGCGGCGCCAGTCGGGCGAGTTGATGCGCCTGCGGTGCTGTTCGCCGGTGGCCACCACGACACACGGGATGTCGTCGGGGGACTTGGTGACCAGCGGGCGGCCATCCCCGTTCATCGCGATGTCGAACAGGGAATCACGCAGCATCAGCTGAATGTGCTCGGCTTCGGCACGGCCCTGCAGGACCAGGCGCAGCACCGCGTCCACCGGGTCCGACGGCGAGTTCTCGTCGGCCGGCAGGTACTCCGGGTTCGCCCGGAACTTGCCGAGTTTCCCTTCCTCCACCGGCCACAGGCCGACGATGGCCTCGATCGGCGGCGCCTCGTTCTCGGACGAGGGGCTCCACTCCGGATCCATCAGCAGGAACCAGTTCTCCATGGGTCCGGCGTTCTCAGTCGTTTCAGTCATGATGTCCATGATGGTGCCTTACTCTTTCAGTCGCTTTGCCGCGGAGTCATCGGGGCAGGAAACGCGCCCAGTGTCACGGCCAGGCCGGCGGCGCGGACCCGTCCGGCCAGTGTCCCGGCCAATCCGGCGGCCAGCTCCCGTGCCGTGGCCGCCGGCGTGTCCGAAAGCGATAGCTGCCACAGCCGCACCGCGACCTGGTCCACTACCAGGTCGAAGGCGTCCTGCTGCCGCGATCGGCCGTCCCCGGCCGCGGGCACGGCCAGGAACTCGCTCACCAGCTCACCGGCCTCGCTCCGCAAACGCTCCACGGTGCCGTCGGTGAGCCTCTCCGCTTCCCGGAACTTCCGCCAGTTCACCGGCAGCAACGCGAGCATCCGGTGCACCGGCAGGTCATCCTCGGCCGGCACGTTCTCGGCCGGCTCCGGCTTGATCCGCGCGTCGTCGTTGTCGAACCTGCTGACGTACTTGTCGCTGTAGTCCGCGATGACCAGCCCGTGCGGGTTGATCTCCGGGTCGAAAGCGTTCTCGAACGCCACCAAGGCGGCGATCCGCAGCCGCCGCACGCTGCCGCCGGGCACCGGGACCCGGACCTCGAAATTGACGAACCGCGCGTTGACGGCGGATTGGTCGATCTCCAGCCGGCTGTCGTCCGAACGCCGCAACCGCACCGGGAGTTCGGTGGGGTCGGTCAACGCGGTGTTGGCGAACGCGCTGGAGCTGGCCGCGCCTTCGGCAGCCATCGTGAAGAACGGCCGCGGCTTGTTCTTGGCCGTCGCCTTCTTTCCGTCGTCGTCCTCGGCCGGGTAAAGATCCATCGCGTAACCCGGGAATTCCGGATGCCGCTCCGCCCATTCCTTCTCGGCCGCTTCGCCCTCCAGCACCGCGCCCATGTACAACGGCCGCAGAATCCGCCCGTTCAGCAACGACGGCCGCTCGCGGCGGGGCTGCTCGGCAGGCGGCTTGGCCAGGAACAATCCCTGCTGCCCCACCACGGCATGCTCGAACCAGCGAACGTGATGGGCACGCACCTCTCCGGTGCGAACGTCCGGAGTGGACAGTCGCTCGCCCCGAAGCACCCGCCGTACTTCGGCGGCCACGTGTTCCTCCAGCACCGGCCACACCGCGGGCAGGTCCCGCGCGGAGCTTTCGGGCAGCCGGGCATCACGCGGATCTCGCGCGAGCTTCTTCAGCAGGCTCTTGGTCCCCACCATTTTCACCCTGACCTCGTCGGCCCGCCTCGCCACCTCGGGATGGACATTCCCGTTCTCGTCCGCCAGCAGCCGGTAGACCCGATGCAGCGGATCATCCGCGGCACGCCACGGCACCGCGTCGTCCAGCTCCGGGATGGGCGCCATCCGGTGGTGCTGCAGCACCCGCTGCACCAGCAGATCACCGGAGGGCTCCTCGCCCGCCCGGGAGAACTCGGAAATCCCCTGCTCCACCAGCCGCCGGTGGACCCCGGGTTCACCCTCTCGCAGCAACGGAACCTGCTCGGCAACGGGCTCCGCGGCCGGAGCTGCCGAGGGCGGCGCCGCCTCGGACGGCGCGGTGGTCTGGTGCCGCTTCGCGCTGCGATCGTCGCCGTCGTCGTCGTGCGGCCGCCTCGCCCCGGCACTGCTTTCCGCAGGCTCAGACGGCCGCTGTGCCGTCACCTTCGGCACCGTGCCCAGGTAGTGCCCGCCGTCTGTCTCGCGGTAAAGCAACGTCGCGTCCGGGGTTCCCGCGGGGACCTCCGGCACGACCGCATGTCCCACACCGGCCTCGTCCATCACGATCAGCCGGGCTTCGGCAATCCGCCCGATCGCCCGCAACACCCCGATCTCCAGCCACTTCGGCCGGTCGCCGATCCGGCGGATCTGGTCGACCGCCTCGGCGTAGCCACCCGAATGACCGGGGAACTCCGTCTCCCGACCGGCCAGGTCGTCGGCCACCGCCGCCCGCAGGCCCGCCGTTGTGCCGAAACGGTGCCGCAAGGCCGGAACCGCCATCAACGCGGCCGCGAAGAGACTGTCGCCACCAGGTGCGACATGGGCCCGGTCCAACTCAAGCGAGAGCAGCGCGTCCCATTGACAGGAAGTCACCCCGAGGTTGCGGGAATCCCATTCGATGATGTTGCCCAGAGCCTCCTTCACCGACTCCTGGGGCGCCGCGTAGCCGTTGCGCCGCAAGAACTTGGACACCCTGAAAACGCTGTTCTTACCAGCCGCCGTCGCCCGCGCAACCCAGACGAGCATCTCCTCCGGTGAAATCGCTCCGCGACGAGACCTCGCCGACGCGGATTTCGCCCACGCCTGAGCCCAGGCAGGCACGGTGATATGGGCATTTTCCCCAGCACGTTCGGCAAGGACCAGCCGCAGTGCTTCCTGCTCTTTTTCAACCCCGGTGGAGCGTGCCCAGTCGGCCATGGCGAGCAACTGCTCGGCCGAGTGCGTGGAACGCTCTACTGCCATTCTTTCCGAGCCGCCACTGTATTCGCGCCATGCCGCGCGGAATTCTTTGGTACCGACCCGGCGGCCGCCGTTGCGCACTATGGCCAGTCCGGCAGTCGCGCTGTCCGCCCCTTCCGCGACTGCCCACTCGACCAGCTCACGCACGTCATGCCGATCAGGCCCGCCGGTTCCCCCGGGCAGCCCGCTCCGGTAGCGGCCCGCCGCTTCGGCATCCAGATCGCTCACGATCCGCGTGGCCAGTGCCTCGGCCGACTCCGGAACACGACGCACGACGTCGGCGAGCACGGCCATCGCCTCGTGCCGGGCGGCCGAACCAGGGAAGTACTGCCAGAACTTCTCCTGTGCGCCGTTGCGCTGCTGCCCGCCCGCGAGATACGGCTGCGCGGCACGGTCGAGCATTTCCTCCGCGATCCGCGTTTCGTAGTCGCCGAAGCTCCCCTTCACTTCCTGGGCCTCGACGTGCAGGCGGGATTCCGACCACGGCCGGCTGTGCTCGGCACCGTCGGTGGCCACGCTCAGCGTGTTCTCCCGGCCCTCGGCGTTCTTCGGCGTCAGCCACCGGCTGTCGTCCGCGTGCACGTGATCGCCGAACGGGCCGTGTACCGCGGTCCCCGCGACGGCGGTGGCGGGACCGCCGCCGAAGGTCTGCAACTGCCTCGGGGCCAGCGACCGGCCGGCGGGTGCCGGCTGGTGGCCCGAGCGGGAAGAAAGCCCGACGAAGGCCCTCTTGACCATGCCCGGATCGTTCGTTCTCAGCGCCGCCAGTCCCAGCTCGTACGGAACCAGCTCGACCCGCACCTCGGCGCCGGCCAGCTGAGCATCAACGCGGGCCGTGGTGCGTACCTGGATACCCGGCGGCACCGGTAGGCCGAGTGCCGCCAGCTCTCCCAGATGTCGCGTGGCATGGGCGGTGAAGTCGGAAGCCGTCATGGTCGCCATCACCTGGGCCATGTTCGGTTCCGCGTAGTACCCGACGATCTTGACCACGGGCTGCGCGACGTTGTGGTGGAGCCGCCACATCGCAGACCTCGCGACGGACTGGGCGGAGGAGACCAAGGCTGTTTTGTCAAAGCCGTCGTACCAGGTCGGCGGGATGTCGTTCGCCGCGAAGTCGCTCAGCGGAATCGGTTCCGCGGACAGCTCGCCCGGCGCACGAACCTCGCGGAAATGATCGGCATCGTTGACCATGCGATGCCTTGCGTACCCGTCGCTGGCCACTATCGAGGCAGCGGCGATGACTCGCCGCGGCGGCATTTGCGAATCCCAGTGCCGCAGCATCTGATAAGCAGAACTGCCCGCCGCTGTTCCGGGATCTGCGTCCGCCATGCAGCTGATTAACCACAATTCGGCGCCGCCGGAAGGGAATGCCCGGCGGAACGCCTGGCTGCCGATGATCATGGCACTGAGCGGACCGCCGATCGTGACCACATCACCGAGGTGGTGCGGACGGGCGGCCGCCATGGCGAACTTGAATCCCTTCCCGACCGTGCCGTGCGCGCGGAAGGACCAGGTGCGGGACTCATCGGCCCAAGCCTGACTGAGGTAGGCGGTGAGTTCCGTCCGGCTGCCACCGTGACCGTCCGGGACTTCGCTGGAGGAGAAGTAGATCCGGTTGTCCAGTGGTTCCTCCCGCGCGGCGGCCAGTGCGAAGAAGGCGCGGTCGAATTGAGCTGCGGGAACGAATTCACCACGCATGCCGAGCAGCGCGTTCGCATACGCGTAGTTCGCCACCCGCGCCGGGTCGGGCGCGCCCGGTGCGATCCGCTCGAAGACCGGCCGGTCCCCGTGCATGCGGAGCAGGCCGTCCGCACCGAAGGTCAGCTCGCCCAGCGCACCGTAGACTGCCCGGAGGTAACCCGCGGGCGCGAACCCGGCCGCGAACTCCGGCAATCCGATCGCCGGGCCACCGATGCTCGCCAGCACGAACGCCATCTCGGCATCCGCCAACCCGCTTTCCGAGCCCGTGTTCCCCATCATCACCCGAAGTTCCGGCCCATCGCGCAGGTACCGGGGGAGTTCGGCCGGAACCAGGTCGAGTTCCCGGCCGTCGGCGCGGAGCGCGAGGTAGCCGGTGGCAGTGCGGCGGGCGAACAGGAACCCCGGGCCGCGCCGCCACGGCAACGCGACCAGGTGCTGTACTCCATCGCGCAGGAAGAAGTAACTGTCGGCGGTGGCCCCGCCGGCGGTGGCCCAGCGCTGAACCTCGGCGAGGACCGGTTCGTCGCCCGGGTACCGCACGAACTCGCCGACATGCCCGCCGTCGGGGCCGCTGACCATCACCGTACGCAAGTCTCCGGCGCGCGGGACCGAAACGAGGGTCAGGGTGCCGTCCGCGGACCTGACGTAGACGTCGTTGAAGAAGCTCTTGGCGCGCAACACACCCGCGAAGTCGAAACCCACCCCGCCGTAGTCGACCCGCACCGTCGTCAAGTCGGTGTCCAGCACCACCGGCAGGTTCTGATCCTCGATCAGCGATCGCTGGAACCCGGGATCGCGCAGCGCCAGCTCACCCAGCCTGGTGCCGTTCAACGCGAGACCCGCGCCGTTGGACAGGGTGATCAGCACACCACGAGGCCGGGCCCGCACCGCCACGGTGAACGACTCGTCCACCTCGAAGGAGTCCGGCTGCCATTCGGTGAACGCGATCGCCCGGCTGAACACGGTGTGCCGGACGTCGGCCAGGTTGGCTACCGGGCCGCGGGCGAACTCGTGGTCCACCTGTACCACGCCGTTGATCCGATGGCCGATCTTTCCGACGTAGTGGAACGAATTCCAGTGTCCGGTCAGCTCGAACAACCGCGTCAGGAACTCCTCGGCGACCCGGTGGTCGGGCTGCCCGGCAGCCATGTCGTTGAACATCACCAGCAAGGTCGGACGTACCGGCCCGGCGGTCAGCCGCCCGAACATCGCACTGACGGCGACCTTTTCGGCCAGCTGCGCCGGAGTCGGCCAGGTGTGCCGGCCATCGGCCAACGGCACCGGGATGACTCCGTTGTGCAGATCGAACATCAGGCGTACCAGCCGGGCGTCATCAGCCCACTCGGCCGTCACCTCGCGGAGCTGGACGTCGCCATGGGCGGACGTGGTCACCAGCGCGTACAACCGCTCGCTGAGTTTGGTGTACCGCTCGACCTCACTGGAAACGTAATCGGCATGCTCCCCGCCAGGGGTCACGGTCAGCACGGTCTCCAAGCCGTCCGCGTTCGTCAACGGCAGCCAGCTGATGTCCTGCGGGGCGACCTGCTCCGCGGGTACGGCGTCACCCGGCCGCAGGAGCGGCGCCGGGTGCAACGGGGTGCTCCCCGGCACGGCGGGGTCGGCGTAGGTCTGCAGCGGCAGCGCTACCCCGGGGTGCCGCGCCGCGGCCGAACGCAGCTGGTCCAGCAGGTCGGTCCACCCCCGGCCCTGCGCGCGCAATTCGGGATGGGACTCGGCAGGCAGCGCCGCGAGATGCCGGTTGATCTGCGCGACCTCGTCGGACAACTGGTTCAGCAGCCCGTCCGGCCTGGACGGGACGGTCGGCGGGGCACCGATATCGCCTAGGCCCCGGCCGGGCCGAGCGCCCCCTCGGGCGGGTGCTCCCGACTCGTGGGCCGCGTTCGGCCGCGCTCGGCCTGCCGGTCCCCCGGCTTCGGGCGCCCCGATCTGGAACGGTCGCGCCGCCGGGTTGAGAGCGACGGAACCCCGGGCGTTCCCGCTTTCGCCGGAGACGTGCGCCGGCTCCGCATCGTCGTCCTGCTCAAGCCGGTACGGATCGCGGACCGCGTTGACCTCGTTGAGCGCGTCATCGTCCAAGAAGGCGATCGGCGGGTCACCGGGCCTCGCCGGCGGGATCATCATCAACCAGAAGTTGTTCGTTTCCATCGGCAAGGACGCGGGCAACCCGGTCTGGCCATCGATGAAGATGACCACACCATCCGGATCCCGATACACGTTCACATAATGCGAAATCGTCGCCTTGGAATAATTGTCCAGGGGATCAGCCAAGGTCAAGTAGTGCAGCACGCCATGCGTGTCCGGCGGTACCGTCAACAAGAACCGGGTTATTTCGTCGAAGCCACCACGCTGGACGAACTGTGATCTGAATGCGCGTTCCAGGTCTTCCCCATACCGGCCGAAATCATCCGGATTCGCGACAAAAACGCGGCCCTGTACAATGGTGTTGTATACCGCCACCACACAGTTTCCGCAGTTTTCCAGGAAAGCATCGTCGTCCAGGTTCGGGTTCACTTTCAGCACCAGCGGAAGGTAGACCCGCATGAAATCGCGTGCACCCTCCTCTGTCAGGAAGCTCGCCATGGAGATCACCCACACATCCGGACCGACCTGATGCACCGATGACCATTCCCCACGCGGCGACAAACCGACCGGCCCGCCCTGGGGCGCGACGGTATTCGCCGCGTACCCAACCGGCCCCGATTCGAGCGCGGCGAACGCGCGGGTGATCGCTTCGACGTCGCCCGTATCCAGCGCGGCCTGCCCCAGCTCGTGCCAGACGAAGCTGGTCTGCACCAGACCCGCGACCCGGCCTCGCGGGTCCACCACGGCGGCGATGGTCAACGCCGGGTCCTGCGGCACCGGCAGGCCCAACTCCGCCAGACGAGCCGCCTCGCGGTCGTACTCCTCGCGGAAGATCGCCGCGGTCCGGGCTGCCGCATTCTCGGCGACCGCCTGGTCGGTGCCATAGCCGGTACTCCGGGCCTGCGGCAGCTCGACGTTGCGCCGCTGCCGCCACGCGGTCGCTCGCGCGAACTTGCGGGCGGTCGACCGCAGCTTCGACTCGTCGCCACCGTCGAACCAGGTCGGCTGGAGCTGGTTCGCGGCGAGGTCGCTCAGTGGAATCGGTTCCGGTTGCGGTGCACCCGGCGCACGTACTTCGCGGAGGTGACCCCAATTCTCCACGAGGCGGATTGGCCGTCCTTGTTGGGGCGGCGAGAACTTTTCTGTAAAGGCAACGGTCTTCCGCAGCATCCTTTCCCGGTCCCGGCTATTCAGGAGCCGGTATGCAGGGCTTTCCTGACCGTCGGCCGGGACCGCATCCGAAGAGCAGCTGAGCAGAATCAGCTCGGCATCCCCGCCGGGCAGGGCATTACGGAACGCCTGGCTGCCGTAAATCACCGCAGCGCTCGGTGGCCCGAGCAACGAGACTTTGTCGCCTAGGCGGTTTCGACGATTCGTGGCCATCGAGAACCTGAACCCACGAGCGCCCCCATGCATGTCGACAGTCCACGTCTTGTCACCGCTTACCGGAGCAAGATAGGCAGCAAAGGCAACGATTCTGCGCTCGCCGTTCGGAGCAGTATCGATCTTTGCGGAGAAGTAGATCCGGTTGTTGATCGGCTCGTCCCGCGCGGCGACGAGGCTGAAATCCGCGCGGTCGAAAGCTTTCGAGGGATAGAAACGGCCCTGCAGGCCCAGCTTGCCGTTCGCCCGGTCGTAATCGGCCAGGTTCTCCGGCCCGGGTACGGCCGGGGCGATCCGCTCGAAGCCCACGGCGCCGTGCATCCCGAACCGCCCCATGGGGTCGAAAACCAACTCACCCTGCGGACCGTAGAACGCCCGCGAGTAGCCCGCCGGCACGAACCCTGCGGCGAACTCGTCCAGCCCGATCACCGGGCCGCCGAGGCTCGCGAAGAGGAATGGCCGCGACGTGGACTCGTCACTGGTGCCGACGCCGGCAGTGCCCGCGATCTCGCGGACGACCGGCTCATCGCGCAGCGCCTGAGAGAGGGCCGGCGAGACCAGGTCGAGTCTCTCGCCATCAGCGCGAATGCCCTCATACCCGGTGGCAGTGCGGCGAGCGAAGAGCCATACCGGACGGCCGGGCCAGGTGACCGAAGCCCACCGCCCGCCAACCGTGAACCCCTGGGCGCCGGCTCCGCCGGAGCGCGCCCACTGCCGCACCAGGTTGAGCATGCCCTCGTCGCCGGGGTAGCGAACGAACAGCCCGACCGGCATGCCGAGGGAGTCCCTGATCACCTCTGTCCGCAGGTCGCCCGCGCGCAACACCGAAACCAGGGTCAGCGTGCCATCCGCCGTGCGAAGGTAAACGTCGTTGAAGAATCCCTTCGCGCGCAACGCACCGGCGAAATCGAACCCGAACCCACCGTAGTTGACCAGCACCTCGGCCACGTCCGTGTCCAGCACGACCGGCCGGTCCGGCTGTTGGGCGAGCAGCGCAAGAAAGCCGGGGTCGCTCAACGCCAGGTCTCCTACCAGCGCACCGGACAGCTCGACGCGTCCGCCGCCCAGCTCAACCGGGCGATCGGCCAGTTCGAGCGTGGCGAAACGATCGGTGCCCTGCATCCCCACGACGATCGGGTTCGCTCCCCCGACGACGGCCGGGATCAGGGGGGCGAAGCTGATGCCGGCCCCCCACGAGGCGCTGCGGACATTCGCGAGCGCGGGCGCCGGGCCTTCGGTGAACTCGGTGTTGACCGACAGCACGCCGGAGGAGTGGTGGCTGATGTTTCCGGCGTAGTGGAAGAACCGCCAGTACCCGGTCAGTTCGAACAACCGCTCCCGGAACTCCTCGTTCGGCGACGGGTCGCCCAGCTCGGCCGGGAGATCGTCGGTGACCACGACCAGAGTCGGACGGACCGGTCCGGCGACCATCCGCTGCACCTGCCGACTGGCCACGAACCGGTCGGCCAATTCCCGGGGCGTGAGCAGTGCGTAGCGGCCGTCGTTGAGAGGAACCTGGAACTTCCCGTCGGCTGCCGAGAACATGAATCGCACGACGTTGGGGTCGTCGGCCCACCCGGCGTCCACCTCGCGATGCGTGGTCACACCGTTTTCGTCGGTGTACTCCACCGCATACAGCCGCTCGCCGAGATCGGTGTACTTGCCGACTTCGCCGGTGAGATGCTGCTCGCTGTCGTCTCCGATCGGCAGGCTCAGCACGCTTTCCCTGCCGTGCGCGTTCTTCAGCGGCAGCCACGCGATGTCGTCCGCCGCGACCTGGTCCGCGGGTACTGGCCCGGTGATAGCCGGTGACGGGGGTGCCGGGCTCACGGTGGCGCCGCTCGCCGAATCGTCAGCACGTGTCGAAACCGGCACGCTGCGGACCACCGGGGCGCGCGACTGTGTCGAGCCGGCCGGGGACTTCTCGTCCGCGCTGTCCTCGGGTGCGGCGTTTTCGGAGCTGCTGGGGCGGTTCGGCCCGTTGTCGTCCGGGTCGCTGTCGTCATCGGGGCCGCTGTCGATCCCGGTGCCGTCTGGGTCGGTGTCGTCGTCGCTGTCGTCCGGGTTGGTGCCGGTGTCGTCGGTATCGGGTTCGTCCGGCCGCGCGGGCGCAAGCCGGCTGAACAGCCTTTCCAGCTCACGGACGGCATCCTGGCTGTCGCCGACCGGCACGTCGGGATCGATGAACCGGCCCAACGTCGGCGGTGCGCTGCGGACCGGCGAACCAACGATCTCCTCCGCCTCCGGCGAAAGCCGGGCGTCGCTGTCATCGTCGGAGTCGCTGCCGGAGTCACTATCGGATTCCGTCTCGGTCCCGACGTCCGCAGGCAGGCCGGCAAACGTGCCGGTGGTGCCCGGAGCAAGCCAGGCGAACGCTGCTTCGAGCGCGCGCGTGATTTCCACGACGTCCTCGGCGAATTCGGAGCCGTCGAATCGCTCCACCGCCTCCCGCGCCCGGGCCACCCACTCGTCCGGAGGCAGCACGACCTCGATCGTCACCTCGGAATCGGCACCGCCACGGGTTTCGATATCCAGAATAAGGTCATCGACCAGGACGTCGGCCCGCAGCCGGCCCAGCCGTGTCAAGCCCTCGCTGACCGCCTCCTCCAGCAGCTCCACCACCGCGTCGACCCGTTGCTGCGCCTGCCCGCCGCGGCCGCTACCGGTGGCGGTGATCTCCAGCTGGTCGGCCTTGAACCAGCCACGCCCCGCAGCCGCCAGGGCGATGCGCCGGCCGAGTTTCAGCACCGACTTCACCTGGTCACCGAGGATCGCCGTACTGCTCGGGGCGAACCCGATCGTCAGCGGTTCGATCCGGCTGGGCACGAAATCGGCAAGCCGGAGGTTCGGAGCGGAAGTGTCGGCGTCCGGCGAAGCACTGACGAAGGACCCGCCGTCGAGCACGCTGAGGTCACCGATGGTGCGGGTAGGTGATACCTGTTTCGTCGCGCCCATACCCTCGACCTGCCGCACGACGAGCGTTCGCCACTCCAGCAGGTAGTCACCGGCGGGCGAGTTCCCCGTCTCCGGGAGGGGGCGTCTCACCGAGCACTCACCGTGCAGGATCTGCGCGTCGCGACGGTAATTCGCGCGTCCATAGACCTCGCCGGCGAAATCGACCCGGGCCGCGGACCTGCCGTCCAGCAGGAGAGAATCCCCGTATTGCAACGGATGATCGCTCTTCAACGCACGAAGGAAACCTTTGTTATTACCGTGGCCGTCGGTCATCCAGATCGGATTTCCACTCAACGCCGACGGCATGAGGTAAGGACCGTACCGCACCCGGCGCCAGCGACCCCCGGTAGTTCCGGAAACTCCTTGAGAGAAGTAGTACAGCCCGATCTCGTTTCGGGTCCACGCAGCACGTTCCATGTCATGCGCGTCAGCGTTGTTCAGCGGAAAGTACGCCCCGAAAGTACCCATCCGCCGGTTGGCGATGGCGTGCGAAATGTGGTCTTCCGGTTTGGGGGGCCTCGGTATGGAGGCGGCGAAATCCGCGCCCTGGACGGCGATTCCACCATCGTCGGCGAGCGTGACCGCGCCCAGGTAATTCACCCGCTGGTAACCACCCGCGGCAAAACTGTCGACAATACCCCGATCAACGAGCGGCCGACCGTTCAGCGACCCCCAGACAAGTGCCCGCTGACGGAAGCCGCCGTTCTGGCCGAGGCCGTCCCGAACGACTGCCTCAGCACGCAAAACCCGGCCGAGGGCCGGCTGGAGGGGCTTGACCGGCCGACCGTCGAGCCGCTCGCCCAGGAAACCGCGATCGCCCACATTCCCCAGGATGAAGAAGGGAAGCACAGTCCAGGTCGAATCCACCGTGCTCTCGACCCCATCGACGAGCACCTGGTGTGTCCGCAGCCGATCGGCGGTCGCGTGCCAGGCCCACGCCTTGACCCGCTCATGCTGTACGTCGTCCCCAGGCTTCCGCAAATGCAACCCGACAGAAAGACCATCGCGGTTCCACAGCGCGCTGAAGCGCAGATCACCTGCCCGCAAAACCGATACCGACACGTACTTCGCACCATCGGACAACTCGATCCCGTCCGGCCGGACAGCAGCATCACCGGAAACCGAGAAAACATCCCCATAGAAACGCTTGGCACGCAACGCACCACCGAAATCGAAACCAAGACCACCGAAATTCACCCGGACCGCACCATTCCGCGCGACCAGCACCACCCTCCGACGCGGGTCTGCCTCCAGTTGCCTGCGGAACGGCGGGAAATCCCACAACATCTGCCCAAGCTGCCGGCCGCCCCGCTCCAGCACCACACCATTACGGTCCGCCTCAACCCTGGCGAAGGTCCCGTCCGGGGAATCCACCACAACGACCACCGGCACCCGCTCACCGGCCGCAGCCTTGGCCGCGAGCCAGGCACCCAGCGCCTCCAGCACCGCCCGCTGCTGCCCGACACTCCGCGTACCACCAGAGAGCGGGAAGCCGAACACCGAGCCGGCCGAAACGTGCACCACCTCGTCCATCAACAACGGTGCGCTCTCCCGGAACACCGCGCCCTCGGGCACTCCCCGAACGGGCAAATTCCGCCGGTAGGTGGAATCGCCCGCATAGTCCCAAGCGGGCCACGGGCCGTCCAGCTCGTTTATCCGGCGCAGCAGATCGGCATTGAAGTCGCTGTAGGCACCGGGCTGCGTGCGGTTGTCCCGGTTGAACAGGGCCAGCGACGGACGAACGGGACCGGTGGCGAGCATCACGAAGAGCGAGGACCCCAGTATCAACTCGCCCGTCCTCGCCGGAAGGAAGCCCAACTCCGTATTATCCGTCAGCCGAAGGACGGCCCGGCCGGCAATGACGGACAGGACGATCTCGACCGGCGGGGTCCGGTTGCCGTCCAGCTCCGCCGCGTAGGGCGTCAGCACCTCCCGTGTCTGTTCCTTGCCCTGACTGTCCCGATAGGTCTGGTAGACAAACCGCGAACTGTATTTCGTCGCGCCGCTCCGGAATTGCCCGATTGTCATGTCCGGCATGAAAATCGGCGAAACATAGCCCATGCCGAACCGGCGTCCGTCCGCCTGAGTCAGCCGCTCCCACTTCACGTCGTCCGGCCGGACCTCGGCCACCATCGAGAATGCGTCACGGTTGGCCAGGGCGGTCCGGCCCGACGCGTCGAACTCCGGCGGAACCGTCGCCGCATACACCGAACGGAACGGCCCGTCAGCCCGCAGTTCGGTCGAGAACTCCTCGTCGGCCCGGATCGACTCAGCCGGATACGCCGGATCCGCAGCAACCAGGTAAACCGGCACCTCGGGATCATCAGCCGCATGCTGGCGGTACGCCGGTGAATTGCGGACATGCCGAGCCAGCGTCGCCGCATCGACCCGAACCCCACCAACCAAGAACCCGTCCCGGTCACCGCGCGCAAAAACGTAGAACGGCTGTTTCGACTTCTTGGACGGGGACAGCGCAGCAATAACCCGCGCCCAGCTGTCCCGTTCCGAAACCGTGCCGGAGTCAAAACCGACCGCCCCCGACACACTCGCACCAGGACCGAACTCCGACATACTGCGCGGAACCACTGGCACCGACACGTCGAGCACGACCGGACCCGGCCCGCCCGGGATCACTGTGATGGCCGGCAGCACCGGGTCATTGCCGAGTTCGGTCCGCAACATGGCGGCCACCCGGTCCGCATCCGGCTGCGGACCGGTGACCCCGACCTCGGGCACATCCAGCGCATCCTCAAGCTGGAACCGGACCGACGACCGCAACGTCTCGGCCAGCGACCGGATCTCCTCCACAGCCAAAGGATCAGCCGGATCAACCGTCCGCGACCGGCTCAGCTCCGCGCCGACCTGCGCACGATCCGGCCGACCCGCATCGGAACCAGAACCCACCGTCGAAGACGGCCTGCTGCTCGTGCCAGAGGAAGCGGCACCGGCAGCCGGCCGCACCCCACCCACCGCTGAGTACAGCGCGGAATCACTGACCACGGCAGACCCGGCATCCGAAACCGAATCCTCGTCGCTGGAACTGTCGACGCTACGGTCGGAATCGGCGGCAAGCCCTTCCTCGGGCGCCAGCAGGGCCGCGACTTCTTCGGCAGGAGTCAGCGTGGCCCGGCTCGAAGGCGCCCTGGCGGCGGTGGGGCTTGATGGCTGGGCGCCTCCGGTGGGGAACCCGTTCTCGTCGGCTTCGAGGTGAGAACGCAGCGATTCCCCGCCACGCTCTGGTGTCTGCGTGGAGTCCGCTGCGTGCGTCCGCTGGGGCTGTCCCTCGGTGTGGATTCGGGTGGGGAGTCCGGACTGCACGAATCCGACGGCGTCCTCGCCCGAATCATTGCGGGAACGGACGCCGGATTCCGGCACGGTCTCGTCGTCCGCGGGCAAGGCAGTGGACGCGTCGGGAGCGAGCCAGGCGAACGCCGTTTCGAGCGCGCGCGTCACTTCCGGACCGTCGTTGCTGCGTCCGTCAAGGCGGTGGAATCGCTCCAGCGCGTCGCGCGCCTCGGCCACTCGCGCGGACGGGGGCAGCACAACCTCGATCGTCACCTCGGAACCGGCGCCCTCGCGGGTTTCCAGATGCGAAGTGAGGTCGTCGAACCGGACAGCCTCCCCCAGGCGGCCCAGCCGTGCCAGGCTCTCGATCACCGCGTAGTCCAGCAACGCCCCCACCGCACGTTGCTGTGTCCGAACGCCACGACCCCGCCGTGCCAGGCCCCCGGTCGCCGCGTCCTCCAGCAGCCCCACCACCGCATACGCACGTTGCTGTGGCCGAGCGCCACGAGCCAGCCGTGCCAGGCCCTCGGTCGCCGCGTCCTCCAGCAACGCCATCACCGCGTCGACCCGCTGCTGTACCCGACCGCCACGACCGCGACCGATGACCAGGATCTTGAGCTGGTCCGCGCCGAACAGTCCACGTCCCGCTGCTGCCAGAGCAATACGCCAGCCGAGTTCCAGCACCGGCCCCACCTGGTCGCCGGCAATCGTCGTACTGCGCGGGGCGAAACCGATCGTCAGCGGCTCGATCCGGCTGGGCACGAAATCGGCAAGGAGAACCCTCCGCGCGGGTGTACCGGCCGACGGCAAAGCACTGACGAAGGACCCGCCGTCGCGCACCCCGAGAGTTCCGACGTCGTGGGGAAGCCACACCTCGTCCGTCGCGGCGACGCCCTCGACCTGCCGGCCGACGAGCGTTCGCCACTGCAGCAGGTAGTCGCCGGCCGGCGTGTCGTCCCGCCCTGGCACCGGGCCGCTCACCAAGCACTCGGTGATCAGGATCGGGGCATCAGGCGAGTAGTTCGACCCGCGATAAGCATCGCTGACAAAGGTGATCATGGCCGCCTGGCGTCCGTCCAGCACCAAGAAATCTCCATGCCGCAGCGGATCATCAGTCTTCAAGACGCGGCCGAAACCGGCGTTCGAGCCATGCCCGGCCGTCACCCAAATCGGCACACCGCTCGGCCCCAGCGGCATTACCTGAGCAGCCGATCGCTCTAACGAATCACCGCTCGCGGGATTGCAAATAATGCTTTCGTGGTAGAAGTACCGGATTCGTACCTTGTTCCGAGTGAGCGAGTGACGCTCCATGTTATGCGCGTCAGCGTTGTTCAGCGGAAAGTACACCCCGAAAGTACCCATCCGCCGGTTGGCCATGGCGTGCGAGACGTAGTCTTCCGGCCTGGGGGGCCTCGGCATGGAAGCGACGAAATCCGGGCCCTGAACGGTGATTCCGCCATCATCGGCGAGCGTGACCATGCCCAGGTAATTCAACCGCTGGTAGCCACCCGCAGCGAAACTGTCGACCACGCCCTGATCGGCGAGCGGTCGTCCATTCAGCGAACCCCAGACAACTGCCCGCTGCCGGAAGCCGCCATCTTGGCCGAGGCCGTCCCGAACGACTGCCTCAGCACGCAAAACCCGGCCGAGCACCGGCTGGACGACATCTTCCACCTCTCCATCGAGCCGCTCGCCCAAGAAACCGTGATCGCCCACATTCACCAGCATGAAGAACGGAAGCACAGTCCAGGACGAATCCACCGTGCTCTCGACCCCATCGACGATCACCTGGTGCCGCCGGAGCCGATCGACGGTCACGTTCTCGGCCCACGCCGTGACCCGCTCGTGCTGCTCGCCGTCCCCCGGCGTCCGCAAATGCAACCCGACCACGACACCATCACGGTTCCGCAGCACGCTGAAGCGCAGATCACCCGCCCGCAAAACCGATACCACTACATACTTCGCACCATCGGACAACTCAATCCCGTCCGGCCGGACAACAGCATCACCGGAAACCGACAAAACGTCCCTATAGAAACGCTTGGCACGCAACGCACCAGCGAAATCGAAACCAAGACCACCGAAATTCACCCGGACCGCACCATTCCGCGCGACCAGCACCACCCTCCGACGCGGGTCTGCCTCCAGCTGCCGGCGGAACGGCGGGAAGGCCCACAACATCTGCCCAAGCTGCCGGCCGCCCCGCTCCAGCACCACACCGTTACGGTCGGCCTCGACGCGGACGAAGGTCCCGTCCGGGGAATCCGCCACAACGACCACCGGCACCCGCTTACCGGCCGCGGCCTGGGCCGTGAGCCAGGCACCCAGCGCCTCCAGCACGGCTCGCTGCTGCGCGACGCTCTCCGTGCCACCGGAGAGCGGGAAACCGAACACCAGGCCGGCCGAAACGTGCACCACCTCGTCCATCAACAACGGTGCGCCCTCCCGGAACACCGCGCCCTCGGGCACTCGCCGAACGGGGACCTCCTTGAGGAAGCCGAACCGACCTGCGTAGTCCGAAGTGGACCAGGGGCCGCGCAGCTCGTTCAGCCGGCGCAGCAGCTTGTCATTGACGTCGCCGGCCGCGGCGGGCTGCGTGATGATGCTCGCGGTGAACAGGGCCAGCGACGGACGAACGGGACCGGCGGTGAGCATCCCGAAGATCGAGGACTTCAGTATCAACTCGCCCGTCACTGCCGGAGCAAAACCCACCACGTCGTTATTCGTCAGGAGGAGCAGAATCTTGCCCAGGTCAGTGGACAGATAGATCTCCAGCGGCGGGGTCCGGACGCCGTCCAACTCCGGCGCATAGGGCGTCAGCACCTCCCGCGTCTGCTGCTTGCCCTGGTCGTCCTGATAGATCTCGTACACGAACCGCGCGCTATGCCTCGTCGCGCCACGCAGCAGCGTGCTGATCGCGGGGCCGGGCGTGAAGTTCGGCGAAACATAGCCCATCCCGAACGGACGCCCGTCCGCGCCGACCAGCCGCTCCCACTTCACGTCGTCCGGCCGGACCTCGGCCACCATCGAGAATTCGCCGCCGTTGGCCAGGACGGCCCGGCCCGCCCAATTCAACTCCAGCAGATCCGTCGCCGCATACACCGAACGGAACGGCCCATCAGCCCGCAGTTCGGCCGAGAACTCCTCGTCGGCCCGGATCGACTCGCCCGGATGCGCGGGATCCGCAGCGGCCAGGTAAACCAGCACCTCGGGATCATCAGCCGCATGCTGGCGGTACGCCGGTGAATTGCGGACATGCCGAGCCAGCGTCGCCGCATCGACCCGAACCCCACCAACCAAGAACCCGTCCCGATCGCCGCGCGCAAAAATGTAGAACGGCTGCTTCGCCCTCTTCGACGGAGACAACGCGGCAACAAACCGCGCCCAGCTATCCCGCTCCGAAACAGTGCCGGAGTCGAAACCAACCGCCCCCGACACACTCGCGGTGGGACCGAACTCCGACATACTGCGCGGAACCACCGGCACAGACACATCGAGCACGACCGGACCCGGCCCACCCGGGATCACCGTGATGGCCGCCTGCACCGGGTCATTGCCGAGTTCGGTCCGCAACATGGCGGCCACCCGGTCTGCATCCGGCTGCGGACCGGTGACCCCGACCTCGGGCACATCCAACGCATCCTCAAGCTGGAACCGAACCGACGCCCGCAACATCTCCGCCAGCGACCGGATCTCCCCCTCCGCCGAAGGATCAGCCGGATCAACCGTCCACGACCGGCCCAACTCCGTATCGACCCGCGCACGATCCAGCCGACCCGCATCGGAACCAGAACCCACCGTCGAAGACGGCCTGCTGCTCGTGCCAGAGGAAGCGGCACCGGCAGCCGGCCGGACCCCACCGGCCGCGAGATACCGCGCGGAATCACTGACCGCGGCAGACCCGGCATCCGAAACCGAACCCTCGTCGCCGGAACTGTCGACACTATGGTCGGAATCGGCGGCAAGCCCTTCAGGACGCGCCAGCAGGGCCGCGACTTCTTCGGCAGGCGTCAGTTTGGTGCGGCTCGAAGGCGCCTTGGTGACGCTGGGTCCCGATGGCCGGCCGCCGCCGATCTTCGGCCGTTTCGTCATCTTCGGCAGGTGCACCTGGACCGTCACCGAGCCGGCCGCGGTCGGGTCGTCGGTCTCGATCACCCGGATCGCCACCGACGCCGGGTCGAACCGCAGGCCGAAGATCCGCTCCATATCCAGGGCATCGGACTCGATGAACCGGCTGAACACGTCGCGGACGGACTCGGCGAGGACGACCGCCGCAGGACCGGCCACGATCGTCACCGACGGCGGCCCGCCCTCGGCCCCTGGCAGAGCGCGGCCTGCCGCGGCGATCGCGGTCTTCCGCATGCTCGGCTTCAGGTCCTTGCGCTGCTGTTCGGAAATGGTGTCCTGACCGGGCTCGAACTCCAGCCGGTAGTCCTCGATGGACTCGGCCGAGAGAGCAGAGATCTCGATCTGGAGCTGCTCCTCCTGAGGTACGCCGGCCTCGCCGAGGGTGCCCCCGGCCGTCACCCTGCGCACGCCGCCGGGGCACAGCTCCAGCACGTTGCTCGGGGCGATCGCCGCCGGTACCGGGTGGGCCGATTCGAGCCGCCATGCGTCCACAATGGACGCGGCAACCGACCGCCCGCCACGGTCGGCCGGCACGTAGGGCCGGTTCACGTGGCAGACGTCGAAGGCCATCGACGGCGTGCGATCCGGATTCGCCGCACGGAAGAACGAGCCACCGGCGAGGACCCGTTGCGCGGGCAGCCCGGTCAACATCACGAAGTCGCCCTTGGCCCGCAGCCCCGGAGCCCGCAACGCGAAGACCATCCCCTGCCGCAGGCCGTGCCCTAGCCACCGCCAGTAGTTCTCGGCAAGCGGGGCCAGCAGCTCGACGTCATGCGTGTGGCCGGTCTCCTTGTCGACGATCTGCCGCCGGTAGGTCCGGAGGCTTTCCGGCTTTCCGGTCACCATCATTTTGGCGTCCGCGGGCTCGTCGCCTTCGGCGGACGGGAAGGACTCCCCGACGATCTTTCCCTTCACGATCACGGGGTACCTGACGACCTGGTCCGGCTCCGGATCAGCCGGCGGCGAGGAAATGAAGCGTGCCTCGGTGGACGAAATCGTGCCATCCGCGTGGAACGCGAACTCCCCATCGGAGGAATGAACCGTCCGCGAATACCCACTGGCGGCAATGCCCGCCACTATGACCGCACGACCCAGCAACGGCCCCCCGTACGGCGCCAGCACGAGCGACGGCTCCTGCCCACGTGAAAGATCCACGTCCGTGTCGCCCCGGCCGAGCAAATCCCGGAGCGTCTGTGAATGACGGATTCCATCGGTCAGCCCATTCGGGTTCAGCGGGACCGGTACACCACGCCACTGACCCTGATAGTGGCCATCCACCACCCGGAACACCACGAACACCGGCGGTTTCTCCGACACCGGTGATTCCTCCGACACCGGTGATTCCTCCAACACCGGTGATTCCTCCGACACCGGCGGTTTCTTCTTCCTGCCGTGCCGCCACGGTGTCCAGGCGACTCCATCCGGCAGGCGGATCGACATCAGCCCGTCGTCAGAGCTATTGGTCACCCATTCCTTCAGCTCCTCGACCAGTTGCTCGTCACCCGGCGAACGCACCAGCAGCAGCCGCGACGAACCATTCGGCGCGTAAAACGCCATCAGATCCAGATCGTTGTCGCCGCGCGGCATCGACACCAACGCCAGCGACGGCGGGGCATCGGCATTCCACTGTGGACTGATATCGCCGAGCACCGCGTACACCGGCCGGAAATCGCCGAAGTAGTGCTGCGCGGAGGTGAAGTCGAAGCCGAAGCCGCCATACTCCCAGCGATCCCCGCTGCGCGGCTTCACCAGGACGATCGGGCGGCCCTGGCCCGCCAGTTCGTGGTTGCCGCGCAGGCGATCAGTGAACTCGGGCCGCGTCGCCAGCGCGTTCAACGCCCAGTGGCCATTCTCCTCGGTGACGAAACCACCCTCGTGCGCGACCTGGGTGCCTGGGCCGGAACCGGATGCCAGCACGAAGATCGGGTCCGCTTCACCCCATATCTCGCTGCGCACCCGACCGTGGCGGACCTGCTCCGCGAACGCCGCCATCTCCGCCCGCGACCAGCCGCCGGGCGACGGGAAACCGAACACCGAACCCGAATGGAACACCTCAGCCTGCTCATACGGCGTCGGCTGGGTCAGGAACCCGCTCCGCAGTTCGAGGGACAGTGGTCCCCAAGGGGTGACTCTGGCACTGCCCACATAGCTGCTGGACTCCCACTGGCCACCGCTGAGCCGGAACAACTCCGCCAGGAACCGCGCACGGTGCGTCCGCTGCGCCGCCTCCGGCGAGTTGTCCCGGATCACCACGCTCAACGCGGGCCGCACCGGACCCTTGATCGCCGCACGGAACTTCGGGCTCGCGTACAGCTCGCCCGCGGCCCGCTCCGGCGTCAGCTCACCGCGCGAGCCACCGGAGTACTCGACGTGGTAATCCCCGGACGGGGCCACTTCCAGGTAGATCCACAGCAGCGGGGTCTGGCCTTCCTCCATCCGCCAGTAGGACGGCACGAAACCTTCCCGGACCACACTCCGGGTCAAGTCCGAGTAAGAGAAAATCGCCACCCGCTCGGCGCTCGCGGTGGAATCCCTGGCTTTGGCACGAACCCACGAGCTTGCCGAGAGATCGAATCCGTACTCCCGGTCCTCGGCATTGGTCAGTACCGTCACGTTCGCGTCCCCAGGCCGCGGCGTGGACACCAACCGGAAATCGTCCTTGCCCGGCGGATCCTGGTGCGTGGTGGTCACGACCGCCGCGTGCACCTCCCGGTACGGGCCGTCTCCCCGGAACACTTCGGCGAACTTCTTCGCCTGCTGCCAGCCGTCGTCCGCGCCGTAGTGGTCCAGCACCACGATCCGGAGCGGGGTCGGCTGTTCGGCCAGGATCGCGGGCGCTTTCGCCCGGAACGCTTCGACTGCCTCGTCCGGGTCCAGCTGGTAATCGTCCCCGGCGAGGAACCCGTCCTCATCGGCCTCGAGGTAGGCGTACACCGGTTCCTCGCCACGCTCCGGTGTCTGAGCGGAGTGTGCCTCGTACATCCGCCGCGGCCAGCCCTCGGCGTGGACAAGATCCGACACCAGGGCCACCGCGCCCAGCGTGTTGGCGCTGGGTTCGTAGGCCACGGCAGTTGTCTCCGCCGTCGAGCCGGCTTCGCTCGACGACTCGTACGCCATCACGGAGTCCACGGACGATTCGCCGGAAGACGGCTCGTACGCCAGTACCGGATCCACAGGGGAGTCCGGCTCGGCGTCACCGAGCGGACGTGGCCCGGGGCCACCCCCCTTGATCGGCGTGCGCGGGAAAATGACCACCAGGTTCGTCTCGGCTTCCGACGCCGGCGAGACCATGTGATGCACGACGGCCCACTCAGACGGAGCCCCGGGGAACTCACCGAGTGCGCTGTGCATTGGTTCCAGCAACGCCGCGGTGACCGCGGAGACCTCCGAGGCCGGCACGAAGACCCGCGGCAGGACACCACGATCAAGCGCCTCGTCCCACGACAGACCGCTGTCGAGCGCGGCCAGCACCCGCAGCTGGGTCGCGTCGGCGACCCGCTTCGCGAACTGCAACAGGCCGGCGACCGGCACGGAGTAGCCGGGATCCATGCCTGGCCGGCCCGGATAGCCGTGCACGACGACGGCGGGATCCCGTTCCGTACCACTGAATTCCCGCTCGTAGCTGTTGACCAGCGGAACGCCGTCCGCCTGCCCCGGGGGCACCAGCCGCACCGGGCTCCGCCAGCCGAGCACGGTGGGCCGCAGGCCGAGGACCATCGCCGCCAGCTGTACGCGCACCGCGTGGTCCTGGCCGGCGAGCGCGGTTGCGACGTTGCGGCTGCCATCGGGAGCCGCTCCGTTGCACGCGAGCAGCACCACGTCGAGATCTGGGCTCAGCCCCTCGAACGCGCCACGTGCGTACGCCTTGGCGGTCGCGATCCACGCCGACGTGTCGAACGAGTCCCGGGTGAACGTGCCGGGTTCCGGGTCCTCGAGTGAGACCTTCAGCCCGTTCTCGCCGCCGTGCACGACCAGGTACAGCCGATCCCCGCCGGTCGCGGGCAGCGGCCGCACCTTGGTGATCGACTCACCGTATCGCGTTCGCTCGGTGCCCGGGGTCGTGGCGTGCTCTGCCTCGTCGAAGACGCCGTAGGAGTCCAGGTCCGCGTCCTTGAGCGCGGACGCGGGGCCAAGCCCGTCAAGGTCACCCACGTTGGAAGGCAGCACCACAAAGCGCCTGGTCGTCCGCTGCTGCTCGGTGGTGAACTCCGTGGCGTGCATCGACCACGGCTGCCGCTCGGCAGCGGGGGGCGGCAGGACCTTGAACGAGGTGTCCTCGTTGCCGAGCCAGTACTTCCCTTCCGCAGGAAGCACTCCGGACGGGCCGTCGGCGTAGACGACCGTGCGGAGGTAGCCGGCGGCGTGCAGGAAGCGGGCGACGGCCCTCGCGCTGTTCTCGTTCGACTCCAGCCCGACCAGCACCACCGGTGCCTTCGGATCACGACCGGCCAGCCAGCGCATCAGCGCGGAGCCGATCACGGACTGCACCACGTCGGGCCGCACGGCGTCCACCACCAGGACGGTCGCGTCCGCCGAATAGTGCGGCACGATTTCGGCCTGCTCGCCCGATCGACCGCGGACCACATAGCCGGTGAGCGGCCGGTCCGGATCGAGGCCGGCGGTAATGGTGGAGGCCCCGGGTTCCGCGGGGAAGTGCAGCAGGCCGTGCTGCCGCGACACCTGGAAGGCGGGCGGATCGGCCAGCACGAGCGGGCCACGGCCGTCGAGTTCCGCACCGATTTCGGTGGCGACCTGCGTGGCCGACTCCTCGTCGGTGCGCCGCATCTCGGCCAGGACGACCTTCGCGACGTCCTCTTGCCGGCTCCGGGCCGCCGCGCTCCAGCCGTGCCGATCCGCCACCTCGGCCACGATCCGGCGGGCCTGTTCGAGCAGCTCATCGTATTCGTGCGCCGGGATCTTGCCGGCCACCGCGTCGCCCCGCTCCAGCCGCCTGGCCAGCATGGGCTCGACCGCGGGGGCCACCGGCGCGGGCGGGCGCCAGATCTCGACCTGCACGTCGCCGCGCCCCTGGACGTGCTCGATCTCCGGACGGATCGTCGGCGACACCGAGCCGGAACGGCCGGCGGCCCGGCCGATCTGCGCCTGTACCAAGGAAATGGCGTTCCGCGGCCCATCGCCGGTCACGTCGCCCCGCGCCCGCACGGTCACCTCGGACGAAGTGTCCTCATCGGACTCCGCGAAGCTCCCCATGAAGCGCTCGACCAGGACCCGATCGGCAAGCGGCAGGACGCTCGCCTCTTCGGGCACGGTCAGATCTAGATCGGCGGGGCCGGCGAGTTCGATGTCCGAGGATTCGGCCGGACGGCTGTCGGTCCGCGCACCCAGCACCGGCTCGCCATCGGGACCCGTGCCGATCTGGAACCACCCGGTGACGTGGCGCGGGGCCACCTCACCGGGGAGCACCACATCGGCCGGGTCCACAAGGCCGCGGTCCGTGCCTTCGTAGCGGGCGAGGGTCGCCGAGACGTCCACCCCGCCCGGTGCGTCGACCACGTACACATACCGGCCATCCCGCTTCGCGAGGGCCGTTTCAGGGTCCAACGACGCGCTGACGAACCCGGAGGTCGCTTCCGGGTCGGTCGATTCGACGTAGGAGTACAGGTCCAGCTCGGTGCCTTCGGCGGGGAAGCCTTCGGCGAGCACGGTCCGCGGCGGGCGCGGATCGGTCACGAAGAGCGGCCGTCCCGGGGCGACCCGGACCGGTGGCGGGAAAACGACGGGTGGATCGGGATCGGGATCGGGATCTGGTGGTGGCGCACCGTATTCCGCCAGCACCGGCGCGGTCCAGTCCACTTCGGACTCCAGCCGCAGCGGCGGCAGGGTGTGCGCCTCGGCGGGCGCACGCAGGTCGAAGTGGCCGGTGGTCTCCGCCAAGCGGGCCTGGTAACCGTGGAAGGCGTTCCACCACGCGTCGGTCGCGTCCTCGTACTCGGTCTCGACGGCCGTCAGTGCTTCCGCGGCGCCCTCGTCGCCGCGTTCGGCCGCGTCCCGCGCGCCCGCCAGCCGCGGCACTACGGCCGACCACGCGACGTCCGCGTCGGCGAAGGTCCGCGCGGCCTCGGCCAGCGGCACGGGGATCGCGTCCTGGCGGGAGTCGTTCGCCAGGACCAGTGCGTTGCGGATCGGCAGATCGACCACGGCGGTTCGCTTGCGGGTGATCAGGCCGGTCGGCCGGGCGACGAACCTCAGG
Source organism: Amycolatopsis panacis (assembly GCF_003600245.1). Classification (NCBI taxonomy): domain Bacteria; kingdom Bacillati; phylum Actinomycetota; class Actinomycetes; order Pseudonocardiales; family Pseudonocardiaceae; genus Amycolatopsis; species Amycolatopsis panacis. Next base: position 73,070 of record NZ_QZFV01000076.1, on the reverse strand, counting down.
TCGGCGTCGTTCAGCCAGAACCCGATGAGGTCCGCGGAGGCGGTGGACCGCTCGATCCCGGTGCCCTCGTGGTGTTCGGCCTCGCGTTCGGATTCGGAGCCGACGCCACCCAACGGGTTCATCGGCAGGATGTGGCCCCCGCCCCCGCCGAACTGCTCGCGGTGGCCCAGCGCCTCGTGGCCGTGCGGCTGCTTGCCACCGAGGCCGAGCAGCGGGGCGGCCACCAAGCCGAGCTCGGCCACCGAGGCCTCGGCCAGCGTCTTCTCCACCGGCCCCTCGGTGTACTTGCCGGAAATCCTGGTGCGGGCGGAAACCCCGGTGAGGGTGGGCAGGCCGGGCGTGCGGACGTGCAGTTCGAGGGTGATCCCGGAGCCGACCGGGATGTCCAGCGGCACGCCGGCGGCGGCGTAGATCGGGAACCTCGCCTTGAACCGCGGGCTGGTGATCGCGGTCCGCAGGGCGCGCCAGACCTCCGAGGGCACCTCATCGGAGCGGGTGCTCTCCCGGTAGGCCAGCGCCGCCGCGTCCACCGCACTGTCCACATCGAACTTCACGTGGCTGACCCACGTGTTGTCGCTCTGCGGAGCGCCATGCCAGGTCCGGAGCGCTTCGGGGCTCGCCTGGTCCTCGGTCCGCAGCTGCGGCTCCGTCACCGAGGCGGGCAGGTCTGCCAGCCCCTCGGGGGCCGAATCCTCGGGCAGGTGCAGGAAATCGACGGTGCGCTGGGCTTCGGCTTCCGCGATCCGCCTGCCGTTCCGTTCGATCGCGACGGTGAACCCGACGTTCGCCCGGTAGCCGGCCAGCGCACCGGAGACCTCGGCCGCGCGCTGGTGGACGGTGCTGCGGGACTCCTTCTCCGTCCGCTGCTTGCGCCCGATCACCACGTCGCCGATGAGCCCGCCGCCAATCAGTCCGTAGGGCCGGCTCTCGGACACGTGCTCGTTCGGCGGCGCCCCGCCGACCTCGACCGAAGGCAGGGCGATCGGCTCCATCCGCAACGCGGTTCGGGTCCAGGACCGCACCTTGGTGCCCAGCGAGGTGGTCGTCACGGTCTGCTTAAGCCGGCTGTGGGTCAGGCCGGTGAACTCCGGAGCGGCCAGCAGCTCGTTGGTGATCACGACGTCGTAGGTCTCGCCCTTGAGCCGGCCCTCCAGGCGCAGCGGACGCGGCACGCCGTGCGGCGAATGCTCCAGCGAGGTCTGCGCCTCGGCGAGCCACGACGTGATCGCCGCGTAGTTGTCGTGCCCGGTGCTCAGCGGTGAAGACGGGATCAGCTGGCGGGCGCGCGCTTTACCCAGGGACCGGGCGAGTTCGCGACGCAACTGCGGCAGCACGGATTTGAGGTCGACCTTGCCGTCCACAGCGCCGATCCCGACCGACAGCGACTCGCCGGGGCGCATGGCCCCGGGCGCGGGGATCTCCCGGGCGTCCGGCTCGCGAACCAGCAGCTCGGGCAGGTCGCGCACGCGGGCGTCTTCTTCGGCTTGCTTGGCCCGGATGGCGTCGATCTGCTTGGTGGTGGCCCAGGCGACGACCGCCTTCGGCAGGTCGAACTGCTCGTTCGCGGCCCCGGGCTCGCCCGGCCGGATGAAGCCCCACGCATTGCGCCACCGCCGCGAGCGCACCTCGGCCGCTTCGGTGACCCGCACGTCGAAGCGCACCAGATGCCACTGCTCGGGCTGCTTGCCGATCGTCGTGCTGGTGGCCACACCGGTCGATACGTCGGTGGACTTGCTGCCCTCCAGCACCATCGGGTTGATCTCGAACACGGTGAGCGCACCGGGGCGCACCGACTTGTCGCTGCCTTCAGGCGCCGCGTTGTGGTAGTAGCCGAAGCTCGTCATGTCCGCGGCCATGGTGACCGACCAGTTCAGCGCGTCGCCGGTGCCGGTCTTCGACTCGGTGCCCGACGTGAGGGTCGGCTGCTGCCACTGCTTGCCGGACAGCACCTCGACGTTGCGCGGCATGAACGAGACCTCGGCCGCGCCGTACTGCGTCAGCCGCCGCCGCGCCCAGTTCAGGCCGCGGAAACCGGTGGTACGGCTGAACAACCGGCGATTGGCCCGGATCGCGTCCGGCGAGAGGACGTTGTCGATGTGGACGCTGGAATCGCTCTCCGGGAAGGAGAAGACCGGGTCACCGGACGCCCGGGTGAGGCCGTTCTTCACCGCGGCACGGACGTGTTCGAGCCCGGCGAAGCTGACCACCCGGATGCCGTCGAAGTCCGAGGACAGGCCGCGGCGCAGCGCGTCGTCGGAGACCGGCGCCTCCGGGTCCGGGCGCAGCGTGAGACCGGGCAGCTCGCGTCCCTCGGTGCGCGTGACGGTCAGCGGCTCGGGCCGGTCGGGAGTCACGTAGGTGGACGGGACCTGGATGTCCGCAGCCACCCGGATGGCCACTTCAGGCGAAGCGACTCCGGTTTCCGGGTCCACGATGGGGATCGGCTTCGCTTGGGGCGTGTGCAATCCGCGGCGGCCGAAACTGAGCCCGCGCACCATCGCGTTGTGCCGCTTGTAGGTCGTGCCGGTGAGCGTCCAGTCGACGTTCGCGGTGAACCGGTGGCGTGGCTCGGGAACGAGCTTGCCCGCGGCGTCCAGAGCGGTCCCGGTCTCGCGCTCGTCGGTGCGCTTCACGGTGGACTCGGCGAGACCCGACTTGGTCCAGGTGAACGCGGCGTAGACCGAGTTCACGAACACCACGGCCCGCTCGGACAGCGCCGTGGTGATCCGCGACGCGACACCGATGCCGGTGGTCTTCGCGCGTTTCGTGGTGTGCGCCGTACCCGCGGCATCCGAGGTCGAGACGACCGCCGGCGCGGAAAGCCGGGTGACCTCGCCGGTGTCCCGCAGATCGGAGATCTTGGCCTTCAGGGTGAACGACGCGTGGTAGTCGTGCCCCCAGCCGTTCTTGGGCGCCAGCGGAATCCGCAGCCCGTCCTCGGACAGCGCGCGGTCGGCGAGCAGCGACAGCTCGCGGTCGGTGAGCAGGTCCCGCAACGCCTGCCGACGCTCCAGCCCCTCCTGCAGCTTGCGGCGGATCTTGCGGCCCGCGGCCTTGTCGTCGAACTGGACGAGGAACCGGTCGCTGCTGAGGTACCACCACTTGTGTCCCGGAACGGTGCGCACCGAGTTCTCGATCAGGTCGAGGACCTGATCGGCCACTTTGGACACTTCGAGCGTGGCACCGGCCAGCGCCCGGCCGGATTCCAGCGCCTCCGGACCGTAGAGCCGCCGGGCGGGCACGGGCACGGGTTCCGGCGTGGTGGTCTCGGACTCGGTGGTCTCGGACTCGGCGGTGACCGACTCGGCGGTGGTGGCCGGCGACGTGGACGTGACCGGCTTGGTGGTGTCGTGCGTGGACTCAGCCGGATCCGGCGCAGTGGTCTCGGATGCAGCGGTGTCCGGCACCGTCATGTCGGTGATCGTCGTACCAGTGGTCGTGCCCGAGGTGGTCGTGTCCGTGGTCTCGGACGAACTCCGGTCCTCGACAGCCGGACGCACCTCGCGCCATTCGGTGGCCCGCACGGCGTCGGCGAAGGTCATCGGCGACTTGCCCGGAACCCGTACCTGCAGATCGAAGCGGCGCAGGAGGCGCTGGGCCGGTGCCTCCCGGCTGCTCTGGTGTACCTCGCTCCCGCTGTGCGAAAGACCCTGCTCCCGCCCACGCTCGGCGCCGCCGCCCACCATCGGGCCGACGGTGACGCCCATCGCGCCGGTGTCGAAGCTGGGGCCACCCATGATCTTGGTGTTGGCCGCCCTGCCCGCGGCACCGACGTCGGAGGCGCTGGCGGACAACGAATCGACGGTTCCGAACGTCGCGGTGTCGACGGTGTCGAGCACCTCCGGCTCGCTGCGTTCGACCAGCCGCATCTCCACCGCGCTCGGCGTGTTGATCCAGGAGATGAACGGGTGCTTGCCGGTGAACAGGATGTCCGACCGGACCCAGCCGCGGCCCTTCGCGGCTTCCTCGGGGGTGACCGCCATCTGGTGGTAGTGCTTCGCGAATGCCCCGTCGTCCAGGAATTCCCGCAGCGTCCGGCGGCCCACCCGGCCCGGCTTCACCAGAGCCTTCGGCAACGCGCCGGCGACCTTGTCGAACAGCCGGTGCTCGCCGTCGGCGGTCGGCGGCAGCGTACGGTCCTTGTAGCTGCCCGCGCGCTGGCCGACGACCTCCACCGACTCGACGTAGGACCTGCCCGTGGCCACTTCGGCGCCGGCCGGGCGGACGCCGAGACCGCTCGGCACGAGAAGATTCACGGCCGGACGGCGACGCCCGCCCACGACCACCGGCTCGCCCACCGGACGCTGACGCTTGCCCCGCAGGCTGAGTTCGATCCGGACCGGAACCCGGACCGCCCGCATCGGCACCAGCACGCTCAACGCGTGCTCGCGGCCGGCCTCACTGCTCGCACTCGTGTTCACCGCGTTGCTCGCGTCGGTGGAGAACTGCACGAAGCCCAGCGCCATGAACCCGGGACTGACCGGGACGATGATCAGCGCCATCGCCGAGTTGCCCTGGCTCGCCCCGGCCTTCGTCGCCAGCGCTGCGCTGCCCGCAGGCCCGGCGAGATCAGTGGACGTGCCTGCCTCGGGCTCCGGCCCGAATTCCGCGGCGTTCCAGTCGTAGTGCGCCCAGCCGTGCAGTTCGTAGTGCTTGCCGTCGATCTTGACGTCCTCGACGTGTCCCATGCCGCGGAACTTGTTCACGTTGGACCGCAGCGCGGCGGCGAACTCGTCCACTCCTTGCCGCGCACCCGCGGGCAGCAAGGCGTCCAGCGCCGCGTCCAGCGCCCTGGCGTTGGTCAGTTCGCCCTGCTGCTGGGCCATGTTCATACCGATGCCGCGGCGCAGGTCGTCGGTCAACTCGGGCGCGGGTGGCACCGGCCGGGCCGTCACGGACCGCCCGCTCTTGGTGACCGTCGCGCCGGAGGTGCTCGGCTGGGCGTCCGGTACCTCCACCGGCTCGGCGGGGTTGAGGTCGTCGACCTCGGAGAACCGGCCGCTGTCGGTCACGATCCGCCGGCCGGTGACAGCCAGCCTGGTGTCCGCGTCGGCACCCCCGACCGTGACCGGTCCGAACTCCCGCTCCCAGGTCCGCTTCATGTGGTAGGCGACCGAGAAACCCCCCGGCACCGACCCGTTGGTCATGCACTGACCGAGCAGGATCCGATCGCTGCCGCCGGCCTCCGTGAAGATTTCGCTGCCGAAAATCGCGCGACCACCGGAAACGTGCGCGGTGGGAGGCAGTTCCGTCTCGGACGAGGTGATTCGCGGCCGCTTCGCCGGGGGCTGCGAGCCGGAGCCGGTCCGATCGCCCCGCGTGACCACTGAAGGCCTGTTCGAGCCCTGCTGAGGCGAACTGGGTCGCAACTGCGCGAAAGCCGCACCGAGCGCAGCCACCGCAGCCTCGTTCGAACCCTGCTGAGGTGCCACGGAATCGGGCAGCAACTTCGCGAACGCCTTGTCGAGCGCGGCGATGCTCGCGTCCGTCGGCTCGAGACTGGCCTCGGCATCCCTCAGCGCCTGTTCGCCGAGTTCGGCACGGGGCAGGTCGACTTCGATGAACACCGAGTCACCGTGTGTTCCGGAATCGAAGGTCCGGATGACGATGTCCTCCGGCTGGATCTCGAACCCGAGCAAGAGCCTGCGCAACCGCACTATCTCCTCGCGCACCTCGCTCTTGGCCACCGCTTCCACGGCGTCCGCGCGCTGCTGACCGGTCACGTAGTTGCTGCTGTAGCCGGCGAGGTAGAGCACGGGCAGGCCGGCGTTGTTGGCCCGGCGCCAGGCCCCGGCGCGAACCGTCTGCCGGACGATCGCACGGATGTTGTCGACCTCGTGGCCCTCGACCGTCTTGCTCTTCTCGGAGAACCGGATCGACACTGGTTCGATCCGGCCTGTCGACAGCTCGCCGAACATGACCTCTGGCGCGGGCCCATCCGGTCCCTGCGTCGCCTCGGCGAACGAGCCACCGTTCCAGGCCTTGACGGCCGCGTTGGTTGGAGACACCGAGACCTCGTTGTCAGCAGAGAACACCAATAGCGGGTTGCCGACAACCTTGCGCAGTGCCGCGGAAAGTTCCGCCGCCTCGATGGTCCCGCCCGGGCCCTTGGCTCTTACCAGGCACTGACCAACCCTTATCGCGGCGGGATCGACCCCTGCCTGCAGATAGAGATCGAGTGCGGTGATGATGTGGGCCATGTCGCGGCCGCCGGCCACCACGATGTCACCGAACTCCCACGGCCGGTCGGTCTTGAGGGCGAGTGCGAAACCCTCGCTGCTGCCGTGCCCGTCGATGGCGAACCGCTTGTCCAGTGGAATCCCCGCCCACGGAGTGACATAAGCCACCAACCGCTTGACCGGCCGGCCGGCTGCGTCGGTACCGGTGATGATCTCCCGGAAGTAGTACTGCTGCCGCACGCCCGTCTCGGAGTACGAAGGCGCAGTCATGGCGTGCAGGTCCGCCACATCGCGTGGGAAGAAGATCCCGTAGGTGCCCAGCCGTTCGTTGGCTTTGGGGTAGGCGAAGTAAGCCTCCGGGTCCGGCAGCGATGGATCATGCTGAACAAAACCCTTGTTCTGCAAGGTAATTCTGCCGTCGTCGGACAGGTAGAACGTATTCTCCGGCGCGTACAGCACCCGATCGTACCCACCGCCGCTGAAGGACCGGAAGAATCCCGCACTCTCGGTGATCTTTCCGCCCAGCCAGGCCAGCACGAGTCCCCGCTCCGTGTCGTCGCCCAGCATTTCCCGCACCTGCGGTTCAGTACGCATGATCCACCCGACCAGGGCCGAGTTGAGAGGCACATCCTGGCCGTCCTGGCCGATGCCGACATCACCGTCGACGAGGATGAACACCGGAACCGTGCCCGACGGCCACGGCGACTTCACCTCGGTCGAGCTGGTATCACCGTCGATCCGGTAGGTGCGCAGCCGATCGGCAGTCGCGTTCCCGGCCCACCGTTTGGCTGCCTCGTAGTTGTTGTCGTGCCGAGAATGCACGTACACCGTGAACGACTCGCCGTCCCCGTTCTTCAGTACGCTCGTGCGCAGATCTCCTGCCCGCAGCGTGGACACCAGCACGAATTCCGAATCGGCGCCGAGCTCGATCCGATCTTCTTCGATGTGCGCGTCCCCCGTCGGCGCATAAACTCTGTTGAAGATTCCTTCCCTGCGGAGCGCCCCGGCGAAATCGAATCCCAGCCCGCCGAAGTTCACCCGCTTGCCGCCATTCCGCGCGACCAGCACCGCCTCCCGTTCCGGATCCGACCGCAGGAAACGCAAGGTATCGGTGGCCAGCAGCCCGGAACCGATTTCATCGCCGCCCAGTTCATGCACCGGGCCGGTCGAGTCCGCGACCCGGCCGAAGGTGCCGTCGACCGAATCTACCGAAATGACCAACGGCCGTTTCGCCGGGTGTTTCAACGGCACCCCGCTCAGGTCGGCAGAACCATTCCGCAATGCGTCCTGGAATTTCCGCAGCACCGCGTCCTCGTCCGCCGGATTCCGCGCCGCACCCGGCACCGGGAACCCGATCACGTCGGACAGTCTCGGACTTACCAGGTTGTGGAAATCAAGCGCGGTCGCGGTGAATTTCGCGCCCTTCGCCACGATTGCGCTGGGCACGAAGATTTCCCGGCGGAGCGGGCCGGCGTAGTCGTGGCTGCGCAACGGACCGCTCAGTTCCCTCAGCTTCGCCAGCAGCCTGGCGTTGGCCTGGCTCGGCACGTCCGGCTTGGCCTTCGGGTCCGAGCTGTAGATGATCGCCTTCGGGCGGATCGGGCCGTTGATGAGCTGCTGATACCACGGGGAATTCACCATCTGGTCCGCGGTGTCCTCCGGCAACGTGGGCCAGCTCGACCCATCCTCGTGGGGAACGGAGAAGTTCGTACCGACGCTGTCCAGCTCGAACTCGACGGGGCCTATCCCAGCGCCACCGGTCTCGGCTGCCCAGTCCACAGGCCTGGCCCGCGAGGAACCATCGCTCTGCATCTCGTACAGCGCCCGCCTGCTCTGGTCGGTCGCCGATCGCGGATATCCGGCGTAGGCCCCATTCGACCGGTTGAGCCGGGCTTTCGTGGCGAAGCCCATACCGAAAAGGCGGCCGTCGGCCCCCACGAACGGCATCCACGCGACGTCCTCCGGCCGGACCTTGGCCGCCAGCGTGTACACCGGAGCCGGCCCCGGTACAAGGTAGCCCGTCGCGGCGTCCGCTTCCACCAGGTCGTACCCGATGACCACGGAACGGAACGGGCCGTTGCCACGCAAGGCCTCGGCGAACTCCTGCACAGCCGCGATCGCGTCTGGGTCCAGGCCGGGGCTGCCGGGGATCACCAGTACCACTGGCACCTTGTGGTGACCCGCGTACTGCTGGAAATGCGGTGTGTTGCGGAGGTGCCCGGCGAGCTGCGCCCCGTCGATCAGCACCCCGTTGACCAGAAACCGCATGCCCTGCATCTCGTCGATGACGACATAGAACGGCAGCGCATGCAGCGTCGGCTGCGGGAGGGCGGCGTAGAACGCGGCTTGCTCCGCTTGCCAGGCCGCCGGGGGCCGGCCGTTGCTTCCGTAGATGGCGAACCCACCGGCAGCGTTGGCCGTCGGCGGCCGGAGCAGACCGTTCGGCCGCACGGGCACGGACACTTCGACGGTGACCGGACCCGACGAGGCCGATGTGAGGTCGATGTCCGGCAGCTCCAGTGCCGGAATGCCGCCAAGGACGGTACGCAGCATGTCAGCGATGAATTCCGCGTCCTGGCGCGGGCCTTCGATATCGACCAGCGGAACCGGCAGTCCCACGGCCCGCTGTGACTGGATCGAGGCTTTCAGTGCGTCCGCCAGCTCGTGAATCTTGTCCACCAGATGGGGATCGTGGATGCCGAAGGTGCGCACCGACCCGTCAAGCGATGCGCCGGTCCCGCCGGGAGCACCACTCGGCCCGCCCACCACGCTGCCGGGGCGAACCGTCGAAGCAACGCTGCTGGTATCGCTGTCACTATCGCTGTCACTGTCCGACGGCCAGGTGAGGTTCTGGGCCGCCGAAGAACGCGTGACGACGCTGTGGCCACGGCGCGTCCGGGAAGCCGGGTTTTCGGCCGGACCGGAATCGGCCGAGCTGTCGGTATCACTGTCACGGACCGACAGGGGGGTGAAATCCGGGGGAGCCGCGGAGAGTGCGATGCGGCCTCGATCAGCCGGTGCGGCCAGTGCGGCCGATGCAGCCGGTTCCCCAGCAGGCTCCGGACGATCCACCGTCGGGTTCGGCCCGGATGACCCGGCCTGCCAACGCTGCACCACGACTACCCCGAAGCGCGGGTCGTTCACCCGCGCAACCCGTTCGATCGCCACGGATACCCGCTCGAGCAGCTGCTCGACCGATACGTCGAACGAGCCCTCCGTATCTTCCGCGTACCTACGCCGCACCGCGTTCTCGAGCAGCTCCTGGTGCGGGTGGCTCCAGCGGGAATCCTCGACCGAGCCGGGCAACAGCTGATACGCGGTCAGGCTGAAGCCGGGCAGCTGATCGGCCGCGGCATGCTTTGCATCGTCGACGAAACCTTCGGCCAGCCATGAGACCCGGTCGGCGTCTGCCAGCGACATCTGGTTCATGCTGGTAAGCCGCATGGCCAAAGCGGCCTGCGCGCGATAGGAATCGATGCTCCGACGGGGACTGTCGGACCGGGAGAGCTGCCAGCTTCCGGAGGTGTGCCGGGTACCGGACATCTTGCTGACGGTGAACTGCCACCGAGTGGGCCGATCGGGGTACTGATCAGCCGGATAACGCGAGTTCAGCTCCCGCTGCAGCGCCTGCGTTGCCTCTCGTTCCAGCGCGTCGCGCCAGCGCAGGAACCGATCTTGATTCCCATGGCCCGGGGCCACCTGAAGGTCGAACCGCAGGTCGAGCCCTTCGTACCCGGCGTTCGGCCCCGCCATGGCGTGGTCCACGATCTCCTTGGCGCCCGAAGCGAGTGCCGCCACGTCCGCCGGAGACAGCTCGATACTCTTCGGCCCGCCGAACTGGCCTGCCGCCACCTGCCTCGACTTCGGCCGGCCCACCCTCGCCGGGTCCGGACCCGGCGGTCGATCCCCGGCAGCGCCGACCGGCCGATCCTCGGCTGCGCTCGGCGCGCTCTCGGCCGGACCGGAATCGGCCGACGTGCGCAGATCGGCCAGCAATCCGCGTTGAAAGCTGTAGTACGGCTTGAACCGTACAGCGCGATCCAGCATTTCCTCGACGGCGCTGGTCAGATCCGACGGCTTCACCGATCCGGCAAGCGCCCGGGCCGCCGCATTCCGCGCCAGCACTCGAGCCAGCTGCAAGCACGGTCCGATCCCGTGCGTCTTCTCGACCTCGTCCTCCCGGCCCACCACCCCGAACGCCAAGATGTCGCCGTTGCCCGGATTGGCCACTTCCCGCTCGACAACCCCCTGCACGAGCTCCATCACCCGCTGCTCGGCCGTCGCCGACAAAATCGGCACCAGTGTCAGGAACCCCTCGGTCAGCTGCTTCACCACGCCGCTGCGGTAATCCGCCAGCTTCCGCTCCGGCGCCGGATACAGGTCCAGGCCGATGGTGGCCGCAGCCGGGGCTTTTCGACTCGTCCGGAGCGTCTGATAGGTGAGCGCCAGTCCGGTCGAATCCACCCCACGCGCGGCCAGCGCGGCCCGGAAGCGCTCCTCGATCCACTGATGCAGATCAGAGCGCACACCATAGGTTACGGCCGGATCCGATCGGCGAACAGTCTGGCGGATATCCCCTAATTGCAGGCCCTTCTTCGCACGATCAGCCTGGCTAGCCGCGAACTGCTCGATCGCGTGCCCCATCTCTTCGTCGTCGGGACTCAGCAACACCCGCGGCCGTGCCGGCTCCAGCCGGCCTTGCCGTGCCTGCTCCAGCCGGTCTTGCCATGCCGGATCCAGCCGGCCTTGCCAGGTCCGGATCAGGTGGTTGTCTTGCGCACTGATCCGGGCGCTGACCTCCTTGGGCAGGATGCCGATCTCCGGCAGTGGGCCCACCTCGTCGAGGAAAAGACCCGGATTGGTGTCGCGGTACGCCAGGTGCAGCCGGAAGTGGCCGCTGATCACCTGTTCCGGCGTCAACCCCGAATCAGCAGGCAACTCGGCTCGCACCACGGTATTGACCAGGACGGTGAGATTCTTCGCCCGGACGACCGCCCGTCCCTTCGACGAACGCTGGTCGAGAAGGAGCGTCGACAAATTCTTCCGGGGGACACCGGCCGCATACTGCGCCGCCAGCGATCGGACGAAACCGCCGATCCTGGCCGCTGCCCGAGGAAGCGCAGCCTCCTGAAGGTCATCGCCGTGCGGCGCGAAAGGCAGGCTCAAGGACGTCATCACCGCATACGCCGCCAGCGCATTCGACGGCGCCTGATGCTCGATCACCTCAATGACGACCGGCCCGGTGTCAGGTTTCTCCACCACCGAGAGGTGCGGGCCCACGACATCCGGATCCAGTTTACGGTCACTCACCGCCTTGCGCACCGCGGCCTTCAGCACGGGCAGGACCACGTCCCGATACCCGCGCAGCTTCTCGATGGGCCCGGTCAGGTGCAGCCGGCCATCCGCCTTCTCCTGCCCGAGCCGGAACCGATGCTCGACATCGACCACGATCCGGGCCGCGAATTCGGCCAGCGCAGGGTGATCCTTGATCCGGGCCTTGAATTCGGCCAGCGCATCCTGATCCGACACGCCATCACGAACCTCCACAACCTCCACCACGACCCGGCTCAGCGGCGGATCGGACACATCTATCCGCGCGGACCGCGACCGCTCGGAATGATCGGTGACGGGCAGCTTAATGAGTGACTCGGTCCCCGCATCGGGCAACGGCCGGTGCCCGGCGACCGGCTCCGCCGAATCCGGTCCGGGCACCCCGGTCTCCGGCGCAGGATCCGGACCGGACGGCACGGTCGGCTGCACCCGCAGCTCCCACCGGCCGCTATCGGCCGCCGGCGCCTCCGCCACCATCCGGTGTGCCACATGCCAGGTGAGCTCGTCGACATTGGACAACGGCAGCTCATCGTCACCACGCAGCAGCTCGTCGACCGACTCCCGCAACGCACGGCCGATCGCCGTCGACTCGGCATCGTGGTCCCCCGGCCTCGACGGCGAATCGTGCAGGGTGAGCAGCACGTCGACCGAGGTGTGGCCCTGCCGGGTGAGGTCGGCGATCCACTGGGCGGCTCCCAGGATCTCCGTGGCGTCGTCCGCGGACAGCAGCGGGACGAGCGGATCGGCGAACTTCCCGGACGCCAGAGCCGGGCTACCGGACAGCCGCGTCCGTCGCGCCGTTTCCGGCTCCCCCACCGCGGTAGCGTCCGGACGGGCCGCCGGGGCCGCGGCCACGCTCGGCGTCGCCGCCGGCTCCGGCCGCGGCGTCGCGTCATACAGGTCGTCCCCGCCAACCGACCGGTCCGCCGCCGGGATCGAAGGAGGCGGGGCCGGCGATTCCGGCCGCGACCGCAGCCACAATTCCCACTTGCCGTAATCGGCTGCCGGCGCATCCGGCCGTGCTTCAAGCTCACTGAAAATCCTCAGCCGGTCGGTCGCACCCGGACCCAGTATCTCGTTGATCTTGTCGGTGAGTCCGTTGGCGACGGCCTCGGCCATCAGGGCATGCGCATTGGCCATGACCTCCCGCGGGCCGTTCAACAGCAACTGGAAGAAGAACTCGCCGTGCCCGTCCTGCCGGACGGCGTCGTGCACCGACAACGCGGCCTTCGCCAGCTCAGCTCGATCGGAGTCGGACAGCACCGGCCCAGCCGCAGCGCTGAACTCGCCCTCGGCCACCTGCCGGATGGGCACGGACCGCCAGGCGGGCACCTCGTGCTCGCGGGGCGAAGCCGGTGAATCCTCCGCCGGCCGCTCACCCGGCAGCTGGGCATCGTCGATTTCGGACTCGATCTCGACGATCCGCTCCCGCATGTCCGGCAGGTCCGGCGCGCGCTGGTGCTCGGGGCTCAGCGGTTCGTGGTCACCCACCGGAGGGTGGTAGATCTCCAGCAGAGCTTCCTGCTCGGCGGACGTTTCGTAGTTCAGCTGATCACCGAGGCCCGCTAACGGGTCAGGGGATTCCGCGACCCGCTCCGGAATACCGGTTTCCCCATCGAGGCCGGCTTCGGCCGTCGGCGCGGCGAAGTCGAAATCGCTGCCCGGATCCGCGGACCACTCGGCGTCGTGGATGAACTCGAAGATGTCGAATTCGTCCTGGCCGTCCACCACGCCCGCCTCCGGCTCGGTGGCTCCCTCCGATCCGGCGGCGGAATCATCGGCGCGCCGCGCACCCGCGAGGTCGGCCAGCAACTGCTGGGCGAACGGGCTCATCGACGTTTCCGGCTCGGCCCGGGGACCCGGGCCGGGGAGGTCCCCCATAATCTCGTCCAGCTCCGAGCCGGACTCCTCGCCCGCCGAATCGACCGGCGCACCCTGGACCTCGGACATCTCCTCGTCCGAAACCGAGCCATCCGAAACCGAGCCGGGGGACGACGGGCTTCCGGTTTCCATCTCCGCATCGGAGTCCTCCGGAGCCGCCGCTTGCGGCACGCTCAGCAGCAGGGCAGCGGCGGCCGCCCGGGCGTGGACGTAGCTGTTGATCCGCACCGAGCGGGCCAGCGTGGCCTCGATCTTCAGCTCCAGGTTCGGCGAACCGGCGAACGCGCGCGCGAAGCCGTCACTGATCAGGGTGCGGGCCTCCTGAATCCGCAGTTCCGCCGATGACGCACGCAGGCTCACCACATCGGCCAGCAGGATCCGGGCGTCGTCCGGGTTCGCCTCCAGTTCCCGGCCGAACCGCTCGGCCATCTCGACGACCTGATTCCTGGCCGCTTCCGAGAGCGCATGCGCGTACTCCACGAAGAACTCGTTGAGGTGCCAGACACCGTCGTCCAGCGTCGGCGCGGCGATCTCATGCACGCCGAGCCGGATGGTCGGCCGCTCCTTCTCGCTCGTTTTGGTCCCTAGGTAGGTGAAGTGCAGGTTCTCCGGCACCGGGCCCAGCTTCGCGATCTCCCTGCGCACCACACCTTCCATGAGTCGATGCGCGTGCGTCCGCACCCCGTAAGTGCTCGGGGCGTCTTTCCGAACATGCAGCCACAGGTCCGGCATCGGTTTTTCACTCGCCACGCGGGCATGCACGTCGCGGGCGATGGTGCGGGCTTCTCGCAGCAGTCCTTCCGGGATCCCCGGCGATGCGGTGACGAGCGGCCCGGTCCAGTGACTGGTCTCCTCGTGCCGACGCGCGGCAGATGCCTTGGTGACGCGGCGAGCAAGCTTGACGGGCGCCCGGCCGGGCGGAGGTACCGGACGGGTCACCTCGGCGAAGAGCACGTCCGAGCCGCCGGATTGCTCATCCTGATCGAGCCGGATGTGCCCGTCGATCACCTGCGCCTGGTCCCTGGCCGAACCGGCAGGCAACGCCTCCCGCACCGCCGAACGAACGACCACCGCCAGGTCCCGGGCCAGCGGGGCCGCCGAAAACAGCGCGAGCTCCAGCCGCGGCGGGTGAGCCGGATCGAAACCGGACAGCAGACTCCGGGCGAACCCGCGCACCATCGGCTTCAGCTGACGCACGACGGACACCGGAAGCCGGTCGCTCCCGGGCGTCAAAGGCAGTTCCAGCGAGGTCATCGCCGCATACGTGGCCGGGGCATGCCGCGGACCCGCGAGCAGGGAAATGCCCACGACGGTGACCGGGGTCTCGGACTCGGTCTCCTGCTCGACCCGATCGAAGTCCAGCCCCAGCTCTCGGGGATCCAGTCCGCGCCGCCGGACCGCAGTGCGCACCGCGTCCGCTAGGACCTCGAAGATCCGCGGACCGTCTTCGGTCAGCCGGTCGCTCGGGCCGACGATCGACAACCGCACCGGCGGCATCTCCTGCGCACGCGCGGCACGCCGGGCGATGTCCGCGGCAATCTGCGCCACGGCTCTGCCGAGCAGTAGCTGATCGGAGTCCGCCATTTGCGGCGGGGAGCCGACGACCTTGGCTTCGAACCGGCGCTGGACCGAATCCGGCTGGGACCATCCGGTAGTCCGGATCCGCGACTTCATCTGCGGCGGGTTGCCGGTCGACGGGAGCAGAGCATCGTCGCGAGTGGACGGCCCGGTTTCCCTGGGGGAGGGGGCAACCTGCGAGCTGCCCGGGGAAGCTGGACCCGCGGGCCCGGCGAACGCCTGATTCGGCGCAAGCATCGCGGCTTCGCCGGAACCCGTATCCGGCGCCGGGGAATCCGGCCGCTCGTCGCTCACGTCGGAATTCCGGGTAAGAGCATCGGCCGGATGGTCGCCCGCGAGGTCGGCTATCAGCTGCCGGGTGAACGGACTCATCGGCTCTCCGGGCCCGGCCGCGGGCAGCGGCACGGGGAGATCCGCGAACACCTCCTCCAATTCGGAGTCGGAATCGGAGTCAGGCTCGGAGCGGGCTTCGGAGTCGGAATCGGAGTCAGGCTCGGAGCGGGCTTCGGAGTCGGAATCGGAGTCAGGCTGGGAGCGGGCTTCGGACTCCCCGGAATCCGAGCCGACCGCGTCGTCCGGAGCGTCCGGCATCTCCTCGTCCCGGACCGGACTGCCGAACGACGGCCCTTCGGCGTTCATCTCCATGTCGGAGTCATCCCGAGCCGGCGAGGCCACCCGCACCGGCGAAGCCGAGGTGGGCCCCGTCTCCCCGGGCAAGGTCTCCAGCAGCCGAAGATCCTCACGAAGATCCGGATCTGCCCCGACCTTCAAGTGGTCCAGCACGGTCTCCAGCGGCGGTTTGCCCCGCCGCGTGTCCGCATGCCAGGCGGCAGTGATCGCCTGCCGCAGGAATTCCCCGACCAGCTCCACCCGGTCATGGGTGAACTCGGAGGGACGGCCGATGTCCACCAAAAGCGTCGGAAACTGAGCGGCCGGATCTGCCGGGCACCGCGCGACGAAACCCTCCGCCGCCGAGAACATCTGCTGCTGGTGGATCGTCGGCAACATCGCGCGTCGCCGGGGCACGAAGCGGGCATGCAGTTCGCGGGCATCCCGGTAGTGGTCCTTGCTCAGGCCGGACGCACTCGTGTACCGGATGCTCAGGCGGCCGTCGTAACCGTCCGCCCCTTGCTTGAACAACCAGGTGATCGGCAGGCGGTCCACGGTGGCCTTGTCGACGTCGGCCGCGTCCAGCTGCTGGTGCAGCAATTCGGTGAGGTAGGCCGTCGCTGTCTTCCGGACCGTCGGTGCCTGCGGGTCCGGGTCGTTCCACTCGTTCCGACCGCCAGGAGGGACGTCCGGCCCCACCTGCGACCGTACGAAGATCCGGACGTCCGGCAGCTCGGCGTCCGACGGCAGCTGAGCGACTTCGCCCGCCAGCCGCTGCCCCAGCTTCTCGACGCGGAGCTGGACGTCACCGGACAACGTCGCCGTGTCCTGGTCGAGGGTGTGGAATATGCCAGTCACCTCGTTTGCCGGTTCGGTCACCTCGTGCGGCAGCGTCCATCGACCGGCGACCCGATCCGCCCGCGTGACACCCCCCTGCGCCGCGCGACCGGCAGAGGACAATCCGCCATGCTCGTTCCCGGCTTCTTCCGGATTCGCGGTCAACGGGCCCGTGTCGAGCAGCACTGCGTTCCGGTTGCGCAACACGTACGGGTGGATCACAACGAATTCCCGCATGATGTCGTCGACCGACCGGGCGGCCGGGTCACCGTGCTCCGCGCGGACCGCGGCGATGGCCGCCCGGATCAGCGACTCGACCTCGCGCACTTGCGCGTTCACATTCGCCAAGCCCGAACTGACCACTCTGGCGATCAGCACGTCGGTGTAGACCGGATCCGTGAACACCCGGTAGGCCTGGCCCCAGGCCATCAAGGTCACCCGCCACCGCGCCGAAGCGGACAGCACACCGAAGGTCGTCACGAAGTACTCGGTCAGCGTGGTCGCGTCACGGTAATCCTGCGCGGTGCCACGCGGCGTCGGGAAGATCGAGATCCGGACAGCCGTCCCAGCCCTGGCGGCCGAATGGGTGAGGTAGGTGAACCGCAGCCCGTCCGGCACATGGCCCAGCCGCAGCTCGACCGCGCCACGCAACACGTCCTCAAGCCACTGGTGCGTTTCCGTGCGGGCGCCATGGACAGCCAGCTGACCGACCGCCATGACGGTCAGCCGCACATCCAGCTGCTCCTCGTCCGCCACGTAGCGCTCGGCGACCACCTCGGCGAACTTGACCGCGAGCTCATCCAGCTTCCGCCGGTCGTCGTCGGCGGCGAGCCTCAACTCGTTCGGATCCAGCCGACCTTCCCAGGTTACGGGCGAGCTGGACGCCTCCTGTTTGAACCGCCGCGCCAGATCCACGGGCAACTGCCGGACCAGTTCGGTGTAATCCACCGGCGTCGGCCGGTCCACCGCCCGTTCCGCGACTTCCAGCGACAGGGTGGGGAGGGCCTTTTTGCCGACGTAAGTGTTGATCCGCACCGATTGTGCCAGCAGGGCCTCAATCGTCGTCCAGGGGTTCGACGAACCGGCGAACGCCCGCGCAAAACCGTCGAGGACGAGGGTGCGGGCCTCCTGGGTCCGCAAGTCCGCCATGCGGCCGCCGCCCGTGTCCAGCACGTTGATCGTCAGGGCCCGGTCGTCCTCCGGATTTTCGAGCAGATCCCGGCCGAAGCGCTCGGCCGCGGTGATGACCTGCTCCCTGGTCCCCTCCGCGAGCACCGGCAGGCTATTCAGGAAGGGCACGTCGAGCCGCTGGACACCGTCGACCGGCTCCGGCGCCGGTGTCTCGTGCACGCTGAGCTGGATGGTCGCCGGATCGTCGGCCTTGCGCACATTGTTGGTGAGATAGGTGAAATTCGGCCCCTCCGGCACGGGGCGGAGCTTCGCGATCTCCTGGCGCACCACGTCTTCCACCCACCGGTGCGCGTCCATACGCACATCGTGGGGTTCGACGGATTTCTGGCGAATCTGCAGCCGCACGTCCGATTGCCGCTCGCCGGCCGCCGCCCGGGCATGCACATCGCGAGCGATCCGCTTGGCTGCGGCCCGCAACCCCGCCGGGACCTCCTCCGTGGCGTCCTCGATCGGCCCGGTCCAGAGAATCGTCTCTGTCGTAATCCTTCGGTTGCGCCCCCGGACGATCATGCCGGGCGGCGGGCCGAACTCGCGTGCCGGGCGGATCACATCGGCGAAGAGCCCATTCACCAGGTGGCTGTGCTCACCCCGGTAAAACCGGATGTGCCCGTCAATAACCTGTTCCGCCGTCATGGCCGAACCCGGCGGCAACGCGTCCCGCACCGCCGAACGGACCTCTCTCGCGATCTCGGCGGCCCGGCCTGGGAACAGCGCCGACGGCGAACGCAGGTCCAGCACCAGCTGCAGCGGGGAGCCGGGCTGCAGGCTCCGCGCGAACCCACCCACCATCGACCTGAGCTGAAGCCGATCGGCCGCCGGGAGCCGGCCACCCGGGATCGAGAAGTGCACGTCCAGCGAAGTCATCGCCGCATACGCGGCCGGCGAATGCCGCGGTGTCTGGTGCTCGAAGATGCCGACGGTGGTGGTCTCGGACTCGGTCTCCTGCTCGATGTGGTCGAATTCCAGGCCCAGCTTGTCCGGATCCAATCCCCGGTTCCGGACCGCGGTGCGGACCACGTTCTCCAGCACGGCGAAAAGCGCCGGACCGTCCTGAGCCAACCGCTGCGCCGGAGCAGTGACAGACAGCCGCAACGACTGCATCACCTGACCACGCATGGCACGACGCTCGATCTCACGCACGGTCTGCCGCATGATCTCGTTCGACATCATCTCGTTCAGCCGCTGCTGATCCAGCTCCGTCATCTCCGGCGGAGAGCCGTCGATCTCCGCCTCGAACTGACGCAGAGCCGGATACGGCAGGTGGGCGACGCTGTTCCGCTTCCGCACCGGCGTATCGGTGGTGGGCAACGGTGTGACCGGCGGGGTGGGCAACCCGGTTTCCACACCACCCATCGGATGATCCACAGTGGACCGCGGAGAATCCGGCCCGAGCACCACCGACGGGCCCTCCCCGGCATAGGGCTGGCCAGGTCCAGTACTCGATGACCCGTCCGCCTCGAACGAAACGAACGAATCGAACCGGATGGTCCCGTCCTTAAACACCTCCACCTCGGATACAGGCCCCAGCACCGAACCCTTGTAACTCTGGCCCCGCGCCCACACGTCCAGCCGCGCCAACGTGCCGACCCGCCAATCCGCCACCCCGCAACGCAACCACACAAGACCACTCGACTGCCGCCATCCCTGCCCACCCGGCAACACGCCGCTGGCAAGCATCCACGTCACCCAGGCCGCCTCGACCCGGACCAGCGCACCATCCGACCGCCGCCAGAGCCGGAACCCATCCCCACCACGGTGTCCCGCAACCGTATAAGAACCATGACTCGGCGTCCGAGCGAACGCCGCCCGCACCACCTCGGCCTCATCCACGTCCACACGCGGCCCCGGGAAAAACACCCCCGCCACCCGGCCGTCACGGTCCACCAGAGACACAAAGTGCACATCAGACAGATTCAGCGACTCAGCAGACACCAAATCCACCAACGGAACCGGATCCACCACAGGGGCAGGGCCAACCGGCTGGGCCGGCTGCAGCCGCAGCCCCCACCGGAAATGGTTCCTCTCCGGCGCATCGGTCAACACATCACCGCCGGTCGACCAGTTCAGCCGATCAGCCTCCCCAACACCCAGCACCTTATCCACCGCAGTCCGAAGCTCACCACTGATCGCCTCCAACATCACCCCATGCGCACCAGCCAACTCATCCGGCCCATACAACGACACCCACAGACTGAACCCACGATGGCCCTGCCCAACCAACTCGACAACCCGCCTCGCGACCCCACCCAGCACCTCACGATCCCCATCCGACATCACCGGCCACTGCCCCGCAACGAACTCACCCTCCACCACCAAAGCCGAGGCGTGCAGCTCGCTCGGCCGCATCCGCGGGGTGGCGTCATACAGGCTTTCCGAGTCGGCCGGCTGCCGCGGCACGGGGGACGGCTCCGGCCGCGAGCCCGCACCGTGATCGTCCCGCCGCTGGGCACCGTCCAGCGCGGACTCGATCTCGGCGATCTGTTCCCGCAAGCCCCGCAGATCATCCAACGCGCCGACCACCTGGTCATCGTCCCGCCGCTCGGCGCGGTCCAGTACGGACTCGATCTCGGCGATCTGTTCCCGCAAGCCCCGCAATTCATCCAACGCACCGGCCACCTGGTGATCGAAGTCCGCCGGATCGCGGTCGTCCGCCAGGCCCCCATGGGGGGTCACCATGCCGTCCAGCAGGCCCGCGATGTCCCCGGGGGAGTCGAGGTCCAGCTGCTCTTCGAGACCCGCGAACGGTTCGGGAGATGCCTCGACCGGGGCCGGTGTGCCCGGAATCGGGGCGGAGTCGAACCCGGCGACAAGGTCGCCGAAATCGCCTTCCTGGTACTCGGACCCCACCATTTCCTGGCCGAAGTCATAGCCGGTCGGGCCGGACGGCAGGTCCTCGTCCACCGGCTCGGGTGCGCGCTCGTCACCCGCGTCGGAATCACGGGTAAGAGCATCGGCCGGATGGTCGCCCGCGAGGTCGGCTATCAGCTGCCGGGTGAACGGACTCATCGGCTCTCCGGGCCCGGCCGCGGGCAGCGGCACGGGGAGATCCGCGAACACCTCCTCCAATTCGGAGTCGGAATCGGAGTCAGGCTCGGAGCGGGCTCCGGACTCCCCGGAATCCGCGACGGCCGCGTCGTCCGGAGCGTCCGGCATCTCCTCGTCCCGGACCGGACTACCGAACGACGGCCCTTCGGCGTTCATCTCCATGTCGGAGTCATCCCGAGCCGGCGAGGCCACCCGCACCGGCGAAGCCGAGGTGGGCCCCGTCTCCCCGGGCAAGGTCTCCAGCAGCCGAAGATCCTCACGAAGATCCGGATCGGCCCCGACCTTCAAGTGGTCCAGCACGGTCTCCAGCGGCGGTTTGCCCCGCCGCGTGTCCGCATGCCAGGCGTCAGTGATCGCCTGCTGCATGAATTTCCCGACCAGCTCCTCCCGGTCATGGGTGAACTCGGAGGGACGGCCGATGTCCACCACAAGCGTCGGAAACGGAGCGGCCGGATCTGCCGGGCACCGCGCGACGAAACCCTCCGCCGCCGAGAACATCCGCTGCTGGTGGATCGTCGGCAACATCGCGCGTTGCCGGGGCATGAAGCGGGCATGCAGTTCGCGGGCATCCCGGTAGTGGTCCTTGCTCAGGCCGGACGCACTCGTGTACTGGATCCTCAGACGGCCGGCAAGACCGCCCGCCCCTTGCTTGAACAACCAGGTGATCGGCAGGCGTTCCACGGTGGCCTTGTCGACCCCGGCCTCGCGCAGCAATTGGGTGAGGTAGGCCGTCGCTGTCTTCCGGACCGTCGGTGCCTGCGGGTCCGGGTCGTTCCACTCGTACCGACCGCCAGGAGGAACATCCGGCCCCACCTGCGACCGTACGAAGATCCGGACATCCGGCAGCTCGGCCTCCGACGGCAGCTGAGCGACTTCACGCCCCAGCCGCTCCCCCAACTCCTTGACGCGGCCCAGTGCGTCTCCGAACAACTTCGCCTCGTCCTGGTCGAGAGTGTGGAACTCGCCAACCACCTCGTTTGCCGGGACGTCGTCCGCGTCGGCCCACCGCACTCTCATCGGCCGCGACTGCTGCACGCTGTCCAGCGCGTGCCCGGGACCGGTGATCTCGCCACGCAGGTGGGGGCGCAGGCCCCCCGAGATCTCGGTCCGGCGCAGGACAATGTGGTCTCCGACGAAGCGGTCCGGGTCCGTACCAGGGGGCAGCACCGCGGGCGCGATCTCCCTGACCAGCGCGGTGGTCTCCCGCGCGCGTTCCTCCATCAGCGACGAAGAGCTGTGCACGTTGAGGATGAGCATCGGCAGGTTGTCCGGCACGGTGTTGTCCCGCACCCGTTGCCAGAGACCCTCGATCTGCCACCCGAGCCGACGCCGCGTGCCGAGCGAGAACCGGCTGATCCGGCTGATCGGCGCCTCGACCAACCGGCGCGTGGCCCGATACTCCTCCGCCGTGCGATACGCGTTCCGACGCACGGAGATTTCGATCCTCGCGCCGCCACGGGACGGCCGCTCGATCCGGTCGATGAGCGGCCCCGTCTCGACCGGCTCGGGATTGCGGTCCTCGACCGCCCGCCGCAGCTCCCGCTCTACCTCGTCGAACGCCGCGGAACCGTGGCTCTGAAGCCAATCCGGCTCGGCAAAGAGTTCCGCGTGCACCTCCGGCGGCTCCCGGCGATCCCTGGCGAGCTCTACGACGTTGCCGGCGTACCGTCGCGCGAACTTGGCCAGCTCACTACGACCGGCCTCGGTCAGCTCCGGCGGACTACCCGAAGTCAGCTCCAACGTCCATCGACCAGCGACTCGACACGCCTCCGTGACACCCTCCCACGCCGCGCGCCCGGCAGCTGACTGATCCACAGTGGACTGTGGATCGAACACCACCAACCGGCCTTGCCCGCCCCTGGGCTCACCCTGCCCGTCCGATTCCCCGACACCAACCGGATCCGCGACAGAACCTCCACCATAATCCACCTCCTCCCCCCACACATCCTCCGGAAGACCGTCCAACGCGAGCGGCTCACCACCCACCAGATCCGCCATCTCCACATCGGAATCCCCCCCGACGGACCCCGCACGAGCAGCCGGCCCGACCCCGGCCCCCCACCCGGAACCAACCTCTGTGCCCACCCCGCCAACGCTGAAATCAAACTCCACCTCCCCCCACACATCATCCGGAAGACTGTCCAACGCGAGCGACCCCGGCCCCTCGCCCACCAGATCCGCCACCACCACATCGGAATCCCCCCCGACACTGCTGACCCGCACACCGTCCCCAAGATCCGAAACAGTCTCGAACCGCACATGCCCCATCAGAGTCCCCACATCGACCGAAGAATCCCCTCCAGCGGCCAACGCGTCGCCGAGCTTCGCCTCCACCAGCTCACGCACCGACGGGATGTTGAGGGCCTTCTTGACCTCGATCAGGAGCCCAGGACGCCGATCCCCCGAACTGGCCACGAAACGAGCGACATCCCCCTCCAGCTTCCACCCCAGCCGCTGCCCCACAGCCACCGGAATCCGGCCCGCACCGGGGCCCTTGGTGACAAGTCTGAAGGTGACCTGGCGGGCCTCACGGTAGTCAGCCGGGGTCAGCCCGGACGTGCCATAGTTCCGGACCGTCACCCGGCCCGCGTGCTCGCCCCGGTACTTGTACCTGTGCCAGGTGATCGGGAGGCTGTCCACGGCCTCGCCGGACAGACTCAGGCCGTCGACCTCGGCCTCACGCAGACCCTGGTTCAGAAACCCTTGCAGATTTGCCCGGGTCTGCTGCTGAATCGCCGGCTGTTCGTCCCACGATCCACTGTGGTACTCCCGGAACTCGACTGAAATCCGCACGTCCGGCGGTGCGACGTCCGGATGCAGCTTCAGCATCCAGGCACCCAGCTCCCGGCCGTACCGCACCATCCCCTTGCCGTCATCGACGAGCCGCAGCCCGCCCGCGTCCAGCCTGGAGAACACCCACGACGCCTCCTTCAGGCCGGACGGGGCCTCGACGACCCGCGGGCCGATATCGACCAGCAACGCCGCAAAGGGACCGTAGTGAACCTCGAACAGCACTCCCTCGTCCAGCACCTGCTGGACCGTGACATCGGACGGGCCCGCCTCGGCGAGCGCCCAGGCCACACCATCCCGGACAAGCGTGTCGGCATGCTGCCAACGCTTTCCGAATACGCCCTCGAGAGATTCTCGCTGGCGGATCACCACCACACGTACCGTCAAGACCTCGTCACTGCCCGCCAGCCTCTGCGTGGTCAGCCACCGCGCCAACCGCGTGACCCCCTGCCCAGCCACCGCCGACACCATCGGCTTTCCGCTCGGGAAGCGCACGGTCAGCTCCGTCACGGCACTGCCGTACTTCTCCAGTGACACGTCCGGCGTCTCATACATGGCGAAGCTGACGACGGTCCCGTGCGCGATGATCCCCGCCAAGTAGGTGAACCTCAGCTCATCCTGCGCCACACCACGCTCGGTGAACGCCGCCCGCAGCGCCTCCTCCATCAACAGGTGCCCACCCGTACGCACACCATCCGGGACCGTCGAGTTCTGGTCGACGATCAGCCGAATGTCCACCTGCAACGGGCCGCGCGCTTCGCCATCGAGCGCTTTGCGATAGCGCTCTTCGCGATCGTGCAGCCTGTCCGCGAACCGGCCGGCTGCCTCCCGCATCTCCGCCCGCGCATCGTCCCCACCCAGCAACTCCTCCGAGTCCTTGTCGTAGCTCCCGCTCCACCGATCGATCTCCACCTCGGCTTCAGCTTTCTCGACAGCCTTCTCGACCCAGGCGGACCCGCTTTCCGGCAGCCGCTTGATCTCCGGCGGGGCAACATCCAGCTCATCAAGGAACAGTCCTCGTCCCTTCACAGCTGTCCCCAGGTGCAACGGGAAGCACCTCTCGACCAACTCCGTCACCGTCAGCCCTGAGCCGGACGACCGCAACACCTCCCGCGCAACCTCATTGGCCAGCCTGGTGATCCAGCCCCGATCCCCCGCCTCCTCCTTCTTTCCCTTCGGCGAACGCAGGTCGAACTGCAACCGCGGCAGATCATCCCCAACGGCGCCCGCCTTGAGCAGCGGAACCAGCCGCCGCCGGCCGAACCCACCGATCATCCCCTTCACCCGGGGAAGGGCAACCACCGGAATACGATCAGTGCCACTCATGAAAGGCACCACCAGCGACGTCATCCCCTCATAGGACGCCAGCGCATGCCGCGGATCATCGTGCTCCACCACCTCAACACGAAGCGGCTTCCTGCTCCCACCCTCCACAACATCGACATACCGACCCAGCGGTTCCAACCCGCGATTCTTCGCCTCGGTATCCACCGCGTCCCTCAACCCCGACACAAACTTGTTCCGGATACTGTCCCGCTTCGCCTTCGAGCCGGTCAGTTCCAGCCGGAAATCCGGCGACTCCAATCCACGCTTGCGCCGCTCCTTGAACTTGTCCACGACAACCGCGGCGATCGCCTCCAGCTGGCCCTGATCCGGCTTCCCATCGACGACGTCCAGCGCATACCGGGCCAACGGCAAATCGGGTTCGAATCTTGCGGCCCTCGGCCGCACCGGCGTATCGGTGATCGGCAACGGCGTGTCCCCCGGGGTGGGCGACCCGGTTTCCGCACCACCCATCGGCTGATCAGTGGGCTCCGGATCGAACACCACCGGCTCGCCCTGACCGCCGCTGGTATTACCCGAACCGGCCAGCCACGACCCATCCTTATAGAACGCCACGAAACGTCCGAACCGGATAGTCCCGTCCCCGAACAACTCCGCCAACGTAGCCGGACCAAAAACCGTCTTCTCGTAACCCAGACCCCGCACCATCGCATCCAACCGCCCCAGCATGCCACCGCCCTCCCCATCCGACACCCGGCAACTAAGCCACCCAAGCCCCGGCGCCCGCAGCCACCCCTGCCCACCCGGCAACCCCGCACTCAGCAACAACCGCTCCATCCCGTGCTCATCAATCCGGATCTGCACACCATCAGAAATCCGCCACATCAGGAAACCCTGCTCATCATGACGCGCCGCAACCACATAAGAACCATCATCAACACGACGACGAGAAAACGCCCCCTGCACCCACGCAGCCTCACCACCCGGCTTCGGGAACAACACCCCCGACACCCGCCCCACCCGATTCCTCAACGGCACAAAATACACATCAGACACATCCAACAACTCAGCAGGCACCAACTCCGCCAACGGAACCGGATCCACCACAGTCCCCGCATTTTCAAAGCCAGAATTCGACCCCCCCACACCAACCGGACCCGCAACAAAACCCCCACCAAAAGCACGACCATAATCCTCCTCGTCCAGCACATCATCCGCAAGACCGTCCAACGCGAGCGGCTCACCACCCACCAGATCCGCCACCACCACATCAGAATCCCCCCCGACACTGCTGACCCGCACACCGTGCTCAAGATCCGGAACAGGCTCGTACCGCACATGCCCCAGCAGAGCCTGGCGCAGCGGCTGGACATCGGCCGGACGACGCCCCACGGCGAGCAACCCGTCAAGCTTCTTCTCCACCAGCTCACGCATCGACTTCTCGTTGACGTCCCTGCTGAACTCGATCAGGAGCCCAGGACGCCGGTCCTGCGAACTGGCCACGAAACGAGCGACATCCCCCTCCAGCTTCCACCCCAGCCGCTGCCCCACAGCCACCGGAATCCGGGCCACACCGTCGTCGCTGCTGGTGTCGAATCCGAAGGTGACCTGGCGGGCCTCACGGTAGTCAGCCGGGGTCAGCCCGGACGTGCCATAGTTCCGGACCGTCACCTTGCCCGCATGCTCGCCCCGGTACCGGTACTTCTGCAAGGTGATCGGAAGGCTGTCCACGGCCTCGCCGGACAGACTCAGGCCGCCGACCTCGGCCGCACGCAGACCCTGGTTCAGAAACCCTTTCAGATTTGCCCGGGTCTGCTGCTGAAACGCCGGCAGTTTGTCCCACGATCCACGGTGGTACTCCCGGAAATGGACAGAAATCCGCACATCCGGCGGTGCGACGTCCGGACGCAGCTTCAGCATCCAGGCACCCAGCTCCTGGCCGTACCGCACCATCCCCTTGCCGTCATCGACGAGTCGCTGCCCGCCCGCGTCCAGCCTGGAGAACACCCACGACGCCTCCTCCAGGCCGGACGGGACCTCGACGACCCGCGGGCCGATATCGACCAGCAACGCCGCATGGGAACCGTAACTGAACCTGAACCGCGCTCCCTCGTCCAGCACTTGCTGGACCGTGACATCGGCCCGGCCCGACTCGGCCAGCGCCCAGGCCACACCATCCCGGACAAGCGTGTCGGCCTGCCGCAAACGCCCTAAACGCGTTCGGAGTGCGGATTCTCCAGGTTCTCCCTTCTGGCGCACCATCACCACTCTTACCGTCAAGACCTCGTCAGTGCCCGCCAGCCTCTGATTGGTCAGGTACCGCGCCAACCGCGTGACCCCCTGCCCAGCCGCCGCCGACACCAGCGGCAACTTGTTCAGGAAGCGCTCGGTCAGCTCCTTCACGCTGTCGCCGTAGTCCATTAGTGACACGTCCGGCGTCGGGTACATGACGAAGCTGACGACGGTCCCGTCCTGCCCGCCCTGCGGCCGCAGCGTCAAGTAGGTGAACCTCAGGTCGTCCTGCGCCACACCACGCGCGGTGAACGCCGCCCGCAGCTCATCCTCCATAAGCAGGTGCGGACTCGTACACAGACCAGCCGCCTTCTGCGTTTTCGTGTAGACGATCAGCCGAATATCCACCTGATTCTTTCCGCGAGCCTCGTCAGCGAACCGGCCGGCCGCCTCCCGCATCTCCGCCAGCGCATCGTCCCCACCCAGCAGCTTCTCCGAGTCCCTGTCGTAGCGCCCGCTCCACCGATCGATCTCCACCTCGGCTTCAGCTTCCTCGACAGCCTTCTTGACCCGGGCGGACCCGCCTTCCGGCAGCCGCTGGATCTCCGGCAGGGCAGCCCCCAGCTCATCAAGGAACAGTCCTTGCGCACTCTTGACCGCCCTCTGTTGGTACAACCGGAAGTGATTCTTGATCACCTCCTCCACCGTCAGCCCTGAGTCGGACGGCAACTCTTCCCGCACAACCTGGTTGACCAGCATGGTGATCCAGCCCGCGTCCACCGTCGAACGCTGGTCGGCCAGCAGCACCGGCAGAGCAGTCGGAGCGACACCCTCCTCGCGCAGCCGAATCAGCCGCCGCGTGAACCCACGGATCCCCCTCGCCAACCGGGGACGGGCAGCCACCGGAATACGACCAGCACCACGCACAAAAGGCACCGTCAGCGACGTCATCCCCTCATAGGACTCCAGCGCATGCCGCGGATCACGATGCTCCACCACCGCAACACGAAGCGGATCCCCGGTCACACGCTCGACAACATCGACATACCGACCCAGCACATCCAGCGGGTCCACCTCGCCCGAGGCCACCTCGCCCGGAGCCGCGTACGGGTCCAGCGCGTCCGGGTCCAGCGCGTCCGGTTTCAACCCGCGCTCCTTCGCCGCGGCAACCACCGCGGCCCTCAACCCCCGCACAACATTGCCCCGGATCTCGGCCAGGGTCGTGGCCCAGTCCTCCGGAGCGCACCACCCCGGAGAGCCAGTCAGCTCCAGCCGGAAATCCGCCATCTCCTGCGCACGCTCGCCCCGCTCCTCGATCTCGCCCACGACACGTTCCGCGATCGCCGCCAGCTGGCCCTGATCCGGCGCCTTGTTGACGACGTCCACCACATACCGGGCCAACGGCAAATCGGATTCCTCGATTACTCCGGTCAACCCTCTCGCCGACTTCTCGGCGATGGGCAACGCAATGACCGACGGGGTGGGCGACCCGGTTTCCGCACCACCCATCGGCTGATCCACAGTGGACCGCGAAGAATCCGGCCCAAGCACCACCCCCCGGCCCTTACCCTCAGAGGGATGGCCGGCCAGACGGGCCCGCCTCCCATACTGATCAACCGCGACGAACGGGCCCGACTGAATAGTCCCGTCCTCCCACACCTTCACCCCGGATTCCGGCACCAGCACCACACCCGTATAGCGCGCCCTACCCCGGACCAGCACATTCAACCCCTCCAACGGACCGCCCACGCCCCAGTCAGCCTCCCAGCAACTCAGCCACACCAACGCCTTCGACTGCCGCCACCCCGGCCCATCCGGCGCCCCAGCAGCAACCAGCAAATTCAAGAACCCAGCATCATCAACCCGAACCTCCCTACCATCCCGCCAATAACGCAAACCCTGCTCATCACGATGCGCAACAATCGAATACCCACCCTGACCACCCCGCTTCGCAAGAAACGCAGCCCGCACCACCTCCGCCTCATCCACATCCGCATTCGGGTCCGGGAAAAACACCCCCGCATCACGACCACCCCCATCCACCAAACGCACCACACTCACACCACGCAGAACACCCGAACCCAGCCAACCCAAAACCACATCACCCAACGGAACCGGATCCACCACAGGGGCAGGGCCAACCGGCTGGGCCGGCTGCAGCCGCAGCCGCAGCCCCCACCGTAAATGGTTCCTCTCCGGCGCATCGGTCAACACATCACCGCCGGTCGACCAGTTCAGCCGATCAGCCTCCCCAACACCCAGCACCTTATCCACCGCAGTCCGAAGCTCACCACTGATCGCCTCCAACATCACCCCATGCGCACCAGCCAACTCATCCGGCCCATACAACGACACCCACAGACTGAACCCACGATGGCCCTGCCCAACCAACTCGACAACCCGCCTCGCGACCCCACCCAGCACCTCACGATCCCCATCCGACATCACCGGCCACTGCCCCGCAACGAACTCACCCTCCACCACCAGCCCGTCATCCCGGGACTGTTCGGCAGGCACCACGGACCCCGCGCGAGGCGTCGGCAAAGCTCGGGTCTGCCGGCCGGAGTCGATCTCGGCAACCATCTCGCCGAATTGCCCGAAGCTGAAGTCGAACTGATCGCCGAGCGCCTCCGCCGGAATTTCTTCCAGCCAAGACGGTTCGGCTTCCCCTGGCTCGGGCTCGGTGCCCGCCACCCGGCCCGGTGTCCGAAGATCGAAATCGTCCTGGTTCATCAATTCCACGTCGGAGCCGAACTGCGACTCAAGCGAATCCCACGACTGGGACATCGGCAAGTGCTGCCCGTCGCCGAGCGCATCCGCCATCTCCGTGTCGGAGTGCCGGCTGCCGGAATCGGAATCGGCAGCGACACTGCTGACCCGCACACCGTGGTCAAGACCCGGAACATGCTTGAACCGCACCTGCCCCAGCAGAGTCCGGACATCGACCGAATGATCCCCTTCAGCGGCCAATGCGTCGCCGAGCTTCTTCTTCACCAGTTCACGCACCGGCGGAATGTTGTCGTCCCTCTTGACCTCGATCAGGAGCCCAGGACGCCGGTCCTGGGAACTGAGCAGGAAACGGGCGACATCCCCCTCCAGCTTCCACCCCAGCCGCTGCTCGGCAGCCGCCGACATCCGGCCGCCCAAACCGCCCTGGCCGGGCAGGAATCTGAACTCCACCACATCGGCCGTACGGTAGTAGCCCGCGGTCCTCCCGGGCGTGTCATAGGCGTGCATCACCACACGGCCCTCATTCCCGCCACGGCCCCGGTTCTCGATCCAGGTGATCGGCAGGCGAGACAAGGTCTCATCGCCAACCCCCGCCGCACGCATACCACCGTGCAGCAGCCCACTGAGATACGTCCGCGTCTGTTCCCGAACCGTTGGCCCCTCCGCCACGTGCGGCAACCCCGGCCGCCGCACGACCTTTCGCGCATCAGGCGAGGTTCGGAACCGGACGGAAACCCGCACATCCGGCGGTTCGACATCCGGATCCAGCCCACGAACCCAGGACCCCAGGTCCTGGCCATACCGCGCGATGGCCTGCTCACCGTCGTCAGTGAGCCGCTGACTGTCGACGCCCAGCCGGTGGAACGGCTCGGAGGCCCGCAAGGTTTCCTTGGGCCGCCCGGTGTTCGCGGTCCTCCCAGGCCCGTCGATTCGCCGAAGTTGCGGCTTGAGCGCCCAGTCCTCGTCGCTCCTGATGATGTCCAGGTTGAGGAAGCTGTAGCTGGGGGACTCGCTGTCCCGGTAGAACCCGATGTGATCGCGGATCACCTGCTCGGCCGACAACGGAGAACCCGCCGGGAGTGCTTTGCGCACAGCCTGATTGATCACCTCCGTGGCCTGCTCCGTCCGAAAGTCCAGATTCTTCAATCCGACAGCCAGATCGACGAGCAAGAACGGCGGACGATCAGCGCCCGCCAGCGAGCCCACGAAACTCAGGATCATCTCGTCCAGCCGACGCACCGCCGCACGCGGAAGCGGACCCCATTCCAGGAACTTCACGATCAACGCGTTCGCATCGCGATAACTGCGCAGGGGCTGCTGCGGCGGCCCGTGCACAGTGACAATGAAAGACGGCTCCCCTTCGCCCCTGCGTTCGATGACGTCGAAATCCAGAGTCAGCCCATCGAGATCCACACCCCACTCCCGCGCCGCGGCACGCACCCGATCCTTGAACAACTCGACCATCGCGGTGCCGAACTCCCGGCGCTGCTCCGGAGTGCCGTGGACATGCAACCGGACATCCGGCATTTCCAGATCATCCTCGAGAGCATCCTTGATATCCAAGGCAACGTACTCCGCGCTGCAATCAAGCTTCTCCCGGTCATCATCGGACAACTGCCGCGGATCGTTCCCGGCAATGACGATCGTCGTTTCAGCCATGACCGGGTCGACCCGGTTCTTTGCATCGGCCTGGCGCCGGCGCACCGAGCGGTCCACCGAAGGCAACGGGACGACCGGGGCACGCACATCCACCAGCAAGACGCCGTTTTTGCTGCTTTCGCTCGCGTAAGCCTCGAACAGTGCGTGCTCGTTCACCAGTTTCGCCACCGCATCGATGGAGACGACATTCCCCGACTCGGCGAGCGCCCGGGCCGCCGCGTCCCACACAAGCACCTTGGCTCGCTGCGTCCGCGGCCCGATCCCGAACTTGGTCGCCTTCTCGCTGGCCACCACCCCGATCACCAGCATCTCGTCGCTGGCCGGACCAACCAGCGCTCGCTGGAAGTGCCCCACGGCGTACTCCGTCACCCGCTGCTCGGCCGCCGCCGACAACACCGGCAGTTGTTGCAGGAAGTGCTCGGTCAGCTGCTTCACCTTACCGTCGCGGTAAGCCGCCAACGACCGGTCCGGCGTCTCGTACCAGGCGAAGGTGATGGTGATCGGGTTCGGGTCGTTACTCTTCGTCACCGTCGTCGTGTAGGTGAACGTCAGCTCGTCCTGCGCCACACCACGCGCGGCGAGCGCCTCCCGCAGATCCTCCTCCATCCACTGATGCAGGTCGGTACGCACACCATGCGTGGACGGCGACTTCTTGCGGACACTCAGCCGAATGTCCAGTCCCTGCAGGTCTTTGCGGCGGCGATCATCCGACTGATTCGCCAAGCTCTTGATCGCATCCAGCATCTCCTCCTTTTCGTCGTCCAGCACCGTCCGCGGACGGTCCGGGTCCGGAGAAGGATGGCCGCTCCACTGCCCGACCACCGCCTCGGCAGACGTGTCCACCCGGCGGCGGTGGGCCGCAGGCAGTTTGAGCGCCTCCGGCGCGAGACCCACCTCATCGAGGAAAAGGCCTTCCACGTTGCCCGCGTGCCTCGACCGGTGCGCCAAGATGTAGCCGGTGATCACCTGCTCCGGCGTGAGTGCCGAATCAGCCGGCAACTCGGCCCGGACCACAGCGTTGACCATCGCGGCGACATTCTTCAGCCGGGCAGCCTCCTGCTTTTTACCCGAACGCTGATCGACAAAGAACCTCGGCAGATGGCGCGGGTCCGTACCCGCCCTATGCAGCGCGACCAGCCGCCTGACGAAACCACCGAGCATCGCCTCCCCCCGTTGCCGGCCTGCCTCCGACAGGTGATCACCATCCCGCACAAAGGGCACGGTCAGCGACGTCATCACCGCATAGGACACCAGCGCGTGGCGCGGAGCGTAATGCTCCACCACTTCGGCGCGGACCTGGTCCCAGCTCTGGACTTCGACCACCGGGAAGTTCAGACCCAGCTCACCCGGGTCCAAGTTGCGCTCACTCGCCTCGTCACGCACCGCGTTTATCAGCGCGGGCAGAACGAGGCGGCGGTACTCGTCCTGCGTCGATTCGTCGCCGGTCAGATGCAACCGGAAATCCGCCATCTCCTGCGCACGCCGGAGCCGGGGCTCACTCTTGTCCACGACACGTTTCGCGATCGCCTTCAGCTGGCCCTCGTCCGGCACCTCATCGACGACGTCCACCACAGCCCGGCTCTGCGGCGGATCGGACTCGTACATGTTCGCTTTCCGCGCCTGTACCGGCGTATCGGTGGTGGGCAACGGCGTGACCCGCGGGGTGGGCAACCCGGTTTCCGGCGCCACCGGGCCTTCCCGATCGGCCACCAGCACCGACGTCGGGGCGGTCGACAAGCCGGACTCGGTACGCGGTCGCGGGACGGCCCCGCCCGACCGCACCGCCCGATACACGTGGCCCCACAGCCGTTCCATCGCCCGGTCCGGCTCCGCAGTGTCGAACCCGAACTGACCGGCGAGGCCGAGGATCTCCTCCGGGGTGGCCCGGGCGGGGAACGGCCGGGTGTTGGCCATCCGGTCGACCTCGGCCAGGGTGCGCTGCTCGTCCGGACCGAACTTGGTCATGTCGAACAGGTCCAGGACGCGCTGCTGTTCCGCGCGGTAGAGCCCGTCGGGGTCGCCGATCTCCTCGCCGAGTTCGACGGTGAAGTCGTAGCCCTTTTCGTCGCGGTGCGCGTTCAGGTAGGCGACCAGGCCGATGGCCTCGTCCTGGGTCAGGTTCCCCGTCGCGTTCCCGTAGAAGTCACCGTAGTTGACCACGATGCGCGAAACCTCGTGCCAGGACAGGCCACCGTGCAGCTGCGCCTCGAAGGAGCGCCCGACCGCGGCATGGCCGTCGGTCCGGATGTCGGCGTCCATCTCGGGGTCGTATCGGAACCCGGTCACGCTGCCGAGCGCGAGCCGCACGTTGTCCAAATGCCCGTATGCCAGCAGCCCGTACAGGTGATCGGTGTCGGTGATCCGTTCGACACCCTGACGGCCACGAGCGGCGCTGTCGCTGGGCGTGAAAGTCGCCCGTTCCCGGACTTCCGGCTTGAGGTACAGGACGCTCGCGCCGAAACTGTAGGTACCACCGTGCTGCTGCCTGGAATTCAGCGCCGCGTACACCGGAGTCTCGTGTGGCGCGGTAGGCGCGAAGTCGGCGGTCTCGTCATGCCGGTTGGCCGGGTCCCCGCTGATGCGGCCCAGCACCGGGCCGTAGCCCAGCTGCTCCTCGACCCAGCCGCGGCCCGAGCGCGACGGCGTGCCGGTGGTGTACCCGGACTCCCAGAACGTGGGGAACCGGTCCTGCCGGGTCAGAAGCTCCGCCCAGCTCGGTGCCCGCTCGCCGGGTTCACGCGGCACACCGGCGGGCACGCTGGTGAAGTCGATGTTGCGGGTCAGGTCCATGGTGCGCAGGTTCAGGTGCGCGGCTTCCAGAATGCGGTCCATCGCCGCCGGGTCGTCCACCGGGTACCGGGTGCCCGCGGTGCGGTTCAGCTCGGCCACCCGCCGTTGCGCGAGCTTCCGGTTCTCGTCGTGGAAGGCCGCGCCGCGCTCGGCCGCGAGCTGCAACGCGTTCCGCTGGGTCTCCGACAGCGCCGGACGGCCGAGGTGGCGATCGACCGCGGCCAGGACTACGCCGGGATGCTCAAGCCGGTCGAGCAGCGCGTTGAGCACGGCGGGCTGGCTGCCCTCCCGCGTCGCGACGGCGATCTCGGTGGCCAGATCGAGCGTGCGCGCCCGATCGCTGAGCGGGATTCGTCCTTCGCCCGCCTCGGTCCGCGCGTAGTGCCAGCCCTTGTCCAGCGCACCGGCCAGTTCCTCGGCGACCGTGCCGGTATCCGCCGGGCGGCCGAAGGTTTCCCAGTGCCCACCGCGAGCGACCGCGGTGAAAGCCTCGTCCTTCGCGCCGAGGAGCGGTCCGAACGGTGTGCTCGTCTCGGTGGTCACGCGGTGGTGGGCAAGCACCTCGCCGGTGGCGGCGTGCACCACCGAGGGGCCACCGAAGGAGTCCATCGCCTGCTGGAAGTCGTACGCGAGCCCGCCCGGTTCGCGACGGTGGCCCGCCGCGTTCAGGAAAGTGACCGAATCCGGTTGCGCGGCCTGGAATTCGGGGGTGGAGACGACGTGCGCGGCGAGCGTCCGCCCGTCCACCCACACGCCCACCGGCTGACCGTCTGGTCCGGGAACCTCGATCCGCGCGTGGGTTTCGGTGGCGGGACCGGTGATCATGAAGGTCCGCTCATCCGCCCACGGCGGGCGAACCCGGATCCCCCCCATCCCGCGGCCCCGGCCGTTCAGCCGCGCGCCGGCATCCGCGCGCGCCGCATCGCCGAACGCCCGCACCTGCTCGAGATCTGCCTCCACGAGCAGGCTCTCCCCGCGCTGCTGGTGCAGCCATTCCTGCACCGACGGCGCTCGGTCCGGTGCCAGGTAGGTCAGGCCACCGACGGTGCCGTCCGGGTTCGTCAGCCCGGTGCTGGCCACGGTGCCCGGGGCGAACTCGACGACCGTGTCCGGCGCGCCGTCGACGTGACCGGTCAGGCGAGTCGGGTCGGCGACCACCAGCTCGTCCAGTGCGATTCCCGAATCGACCCGGGACAGCTCGATCGGGTCGAGGTCCGCGTCGGGTTCCGGCGCGATCGGCGAATCGATGCGGGGCAGCTTGCTCAGCTCCGCGAGGACATCGGCCTTGAACTGCGGGGCCTGCTCGGCGGGGACGGTGACCGGCGGCGGCTCGACCCCGTCGTAGTGGTGCTCCACCAGGGTTTCGGCGTAGGAGCGGGGATCGGGCCGGACCGGCGCGGCGGCGGTGTCCCTGGCCGGACCGGCGCTCCAGGCCGGGTTGAACCGCGCAGGCCGGGACACCTGCGTATCGGTCCAGGTTCCCTTGCCGGTCACGGTCACCAGGCCGTGCGCCATCGGTGGCAGCTCGGTGCGCACCCACTCCCCGGTGCGCGGATCACGCTCGGCGTCGACCAGGGTGTGCAGCGCCGGGCCGTGCTGCGCGGCGAGCCGGGTCAGCACGGCGGAGAAGATCACGTCCGGGCGCTCGTGCCGCGCGACGAGCTCGCGTACCGAATTCGGCCGCAACACACCGGTGCGGGCCACCTCGTCCGCCAGCTGACGCTCCACAGTGGACGCCAGCGCGACGGTGCCCGGGCGGTCCGACAACGAAATCGGCCCGTTGCCCGGGACGGTCACCGGATGGTCGCGGGCGAGTTCGCGAACCAGCCCCACGATCGCCTCGTCGCCGGGCCTGCCGCCGAAGGTCCGGAACCGCCCGCCGTCGGTGACCGTGGTGAAAGCGCCCTTCGCACCCACCGCCCTCCCCAGCGTCGCGGACTCCTGGCCGAAGGTCGTGGGCTTCGTGGGCGCGTGCACGATCGCGGGTCCGCCGAGATCACTGAGCGCACGCCGGAAGTCTGGCGCGAAATCGCCCGCCTGGTCGCCCTGACCGGTACTGCACGCGATGAGGGTGACCGAAGGCCGGGTGTTCGCCTGCGCCTGGGCGTACGCCGCCGTCTTCACCACGATCTGCGCGAACGTGTCCCCGTCGACCCGCACCGTGCGGCCGCTGAGCAAGCGCAGCTTCACCGTCTTCGGGCGGCCGTGCCCGAAGACGGTGAAGGAGTTCTTGTCCCAGGGGGCGGCGGACTCGTCGGCCCATTCGCCGAAGCGGCGGCCCGCCAGCTCCGGCGTGACGCCGTGCGTTTCAGCCCGCTCCAGCTGCTGGTCGACCTGCTCCGAGGTCACCCCCTCGGGCAGCGAACCGACCTTGCCGGAGTTGTTCGCGACCCAGTCCGCCTCGACGTCCGCGGTGTGCTCGCTCTCCGGCAGGAACGAGACGGCGACGACCTGTCCGTCGAGCAGGACCGGGCGCGACTCGACCTCGGAGCTGTCGAAGTGGTAGGGCAGACCGGTGTCGTGGTCCAGGCCGGAGAATACGGTGGGCCCCGCGACCGCGTCCTGTACCTGCACGGAACCGCGACGCGCCAGGGAGGCGATGGAGTCTTCCAGCCGGTCGGCGTAGGCCACCGTGGGCGGCTCACCCGGCGCGAACCGGATCAACGGCTCGCCGCCGAGGGCGCCCTCCTGATGCTTGTTGACGATGTCGTCGAAGATCTTCTGCTGGAACTCATCTTCGGGCTGCCAGTACATATGCGCGCCGTGCTGCACCCCCACATCGCGATGGGACAGCAGCCAGTAGACGTTGTTGTAGGCCTCCTCGGACAGGTATTCCCCATCGTCGGGCTGGCGGATGTGGTAGATGTCGAGATCCGCGGTGACGGGCACGAACCTGTCGCGCCCCACAGCACCTTCGACCACCCCGTCCACCACCCGGAACTGCCCGCTTTCCGCGTAGGCGTCCATGCTCTCGGCCAGCGCGTCGTACTCGGTGTTCCGTGCGTCGTACCGGCGCGCCACTGCGTCCCGCACGTCGGCGTCGAGCGCGTCCAGGACCTCCGCCGGCGGCAGCTGCGGCCGGAAGTAGCCGACCAGTCCGATCTGGTCCTCGCGCGCACCCAGGTGCACATCGATCGAGCTGATCGTCTTCGCCTTCATGGTCAGCGGCTTGGGCATCGCGCCCTTTTCCAGCCACTTCACCGATTCCGGGTTGGTCGGCCGCACCTCCAGCACGACCCCGAAGCGGTCCGCGAAGTTGCGCAGCCGTCGCTGGTTACGCGGCGAAATGCCGAACTCGCCGTTCAGCCGCTCGCTGCTCAGCGACTCGTCGTCGTCCTGGGAGACCATGGTCGCCCAGGAACTCCGGCGCGGCACCGTCGGGACCAGCGCGTCGATACTGTCCATCCAGGACGATACGAAACCGCCGAATTCGCTGGTGTTCAGGTCCACCCGAGGCGGTCCGGGCCGGAGCAGCTGCGGACTCGACGACCCTTGCTCCCCGTCGGACGCCGTGCCGGAGACCTCGTCCACCACCAGCCGTGGCGGCCCCAGCGGCCCCTCGTCGTCGGAGTCATGCACGAGCACGGCGTCGCGCCGCCGCATTTCGGTGACCCGCGGATCGACCCGGGTGCTCGTCCGCAGCGGCCAGCGGTGCGCGTTCAGCCGGCTGTCCACTTCGGACTTGGCGTTCCACCACTGCTGCCGCGCCGCGTCCGCTTTCGCCCTGGCGTTTTCCGCGCTGGTGCGTGCTTCCTCCTGCAACGCGCGGTGCTCGGAGTGGTCGTTGCGGTACGGGTCCAGCAGATCGGCGATCGAGTCGACCCGGGCACGCGCCACCTGCTGCCGCTCGGCCAGCCTGGCGCGGATGCCGTCCGCCTCCGCCTGGTTCTCGCGGGCGAGCCGGAGGAAGCGGTCACGCTCGACAGGGTCCGATTCGGTGACCGCCAGTGCGCGGTGCTGGTCGCCGATCGACTCCCAGTACGCCAGTTCGTCCTGTCGCTCGTGCAGCTCCGTGGCGGCATCGCGAACTTCGTCCTGCGCCTGGTCCAGAGCCCGGCGGAGATTTACGGCGGGACCGGTGCGGACGCTGGCGCTTTCGTCCGCGACCAGGGTCCCCGCGTCCTCGTAATCGGTGAGCCACCCATCACTGACACTGTGATTGTTCGCGTTCTCGACCAGCGCCCGCAGGCTCTCGTTCTCCGCCAGCCAGGCGTCATCGAGGGCGTGCTGTGCTTCTTCCAGTTCCTTTTCGGCGTCGCGCCAGTTCTCGGCGGCTTCCTTGACCGCGTCCTGCGCCCTCGTCAGGGCATCCGGCAGCTTGGTACCGAGCACGGCTTCCAGGTCATCGGCGGTCATCCGCACCCGCGCGGACTTGGGCACGGTGACCTTGACGACCCCCCGCTCGCCGTTGCCGAGCTTGGCCACCACGAGGTATTCGACGCCGTACTCGACCAGCCCGGTCCGGTCCTCCCGCTGCGTGAGCACCGTCCGCGGCGTACCCGCCGTGCTCGACGTCGGGTCTGAGACGTTGGCCGGGGTACGCAAATCCGCGCCACCCCAGGAATGCGACTGCTTGCTCGGCGTGGACACACCCCCGGTGCCGACCGTGACCTGGTTCTTGCCGCCGACCGTCTTCTCCGACTCGGCCGCGGCGGTGGTGGCGAGCTGGTCCGAGCGTTCCAGCTTCACCGAATCGCTGAGCGCCACGAGCTTCGGCTTCACCAGCCGCGAGTGCACTTCGATGGTGGCGCTGCCGTTCCTCGCCCACCGCGAGGATTCGTGCAACCGCGGCGGGCGCAACGGGTCGTCGGACATGTGCGGCAGATTCGCCTGCAGCATCTCGTTGCTGATCGCCGCGGAAAGCGTGTTCCACGCGCCGGTGTCGGGATCGGTCAGGCGGTTGCTCGCACCGGCCAGCCGCATCGCCCGCACCGCGGCACCCCGGACCTCACCGGCGCCACGCACCCCTTCGACGAGTGCGGACTCCGGCAGCCGGGGGACACCGGTGTCGCGCCAGGAAGCCAGGTTCCACGGGTTCGCGGCGGCGGGGCGAAGCTCGGTGAACCGCGTCGCGTGGAGGTTGGCCTGGCGCTCCAGTGGGCCGGAGACCTTCTGGTCGTCGGCCGAAGCCCGCACCATCAGGCGGGATTCCTGCGAGCTGACCGGATACTCGCGGCCACCGCGCTGAACGACCAGGTCGAACCGCACCCGGTGCTGGTAGCGCGCGATCGGGCCACTGGCGGTGGAACCGTTTTTCGTGGTGACCGTGGAGCTTTCCACGTACTGCTGGTTCTTGGCGCGCGTGCCGATCAGGCCCGCGTTCGAGCCGATGTAGCCGTTGGTCCTGGCGTGGTCGTCGACGAACCGGCCGCTCACGCCGACCCGCGCCTGGCCACCCCAGGAGGAACCCGTGGCCTTCTTCCGCTTGCCGGCCCCGGCCGTGGAGACCGTGTGCCCGATGGTGCCGCCGTCGTGCACCACGTCCACGAAATCGGTGCCGACCACGGTCGCCTTCAGCTCCAGCCGATAGCGGTCGGTGGACAGAATTCCCGTGTCGTGCACGATCACCGACGCCCCGCCGTCGAGCGCGCCGTCCACCAGCGCGGTGACCGCGTCCGGCGCGGCCAGGTCGAGCGTGCGCTGCAGATTGTTCATCGAGTCGTCCAGCACCGACTTCGGCAGCAGCTTCCCGCCGATCCGGCCCAGGTTCTCCCGCGCGTCGGCGACCAGCTTCGACAGGTCCGGAGCGTGCTCCACCACCACGGCGCCGAGCGAGCTGGAGTCCCCGCCCACGAGCGCGGGCGTGGCCATCGTGCCGGGCACCCGTGGGCGCTGCTCCACGCCGGGCAGCAGGCCCTGCTCGCGCGCCTGGTCCTCGCTCATCCGGACGAACACCGCGCCGGGCAGCTTGACGTGCGCGCCTGCCCTCGACGTACTGCCGTCGATCAGGCTCTCCCACCGGCTTTCCGCGGCCAGTCGCACATCGGCGTCGTACTGGACGAGCACGGTGCGGCTGGAGGACGGCATCCCCCGGAGGTGCTCGACGGTGGCGCTCAGCTCCGCATTCGTGGTCACCTTGCGCGTCCACGGGCTCCACCTCATCGCGCCGTGGATCTGCCCCTGGGGAGACGAGCCGCTCTGGTCCGGGCGGACGCTGAAACCGGCCTGGACGTTGCCTTCGACCGACTGCTCGCGCGACTTCTCGTAAGCCGACTTGGTGCCGCCGGCGTGCATCCTTTCGTTGCCGGAGCCGGCATCGGTGACGGCGACCACCTTCGGCTTGCTCAGCGACACCGCCATGCCGAGCCCACCGACCCGGTCGGCCAGCCGCCGGTGGTAGCGGAACCCGCCGCTCTGCGCCCCCTGAGTCACGAACCTGGACAGATTCGCACGGAACGCCTCGGGCTCGAACAGCCGGTCCACGCGCTTGCGCGCCTCGCCGCCGGGCAGGCCCAGCACCGCGTCCCCGCCCGCCGCGCGCTGCAGCTGCCGCAGCGCCTCGTCCCGCAGGTGCTCGGTGTTGGCGATGGCCTCCGCATACAGGAACTTCGGCGGCGTCGTTTCCTGCTGGCTCGCCCAGTGCTCGGTGAGCAGCTCGTCGATGCTCGGCGCCTGGTCCTCGCGCACCACGGTGGTCCCCGGCGCGCCCGGCGCGAACCTCGCCGGGTCCTTCCGCAGCGCCGCGCTGTCGCTGATCCACAGATCGACCTCACCGGAGATCTTCGGCAGCCCTTGATCACCGGTCCTGGCGATCGTGGACACCTTGGGCGTGACCCGCAGCGGCGAGCCGGGCGTCAGGCGCTTCACCCACTGACGGTTGCGGGTGTAGCGGGTGATCTCCACCTCGAACTCGACGTCGTGCCGGAACACCTGCGCGTTCGGGTGGCCGCCCGCGGTCACCGCGCTGGCCATGGTCGGGCCGCCGGAGTTCTTCCAGGTCCGGTTGTCTATGTACTGCGCCGGGGTGAACGCCGGGTTGATCCGCCGGCCGGGGGTGGTCAGCGGGGTGTTGGTCGGCAGGCCGACGCGGCCCTCGAGAGCGACCGACCAGCCCCGCTCGGTGCTCGTGGCGCTGCCCACCTCCGGCTTCGTCTCGGCGTTGGCCCGTACCGATCGCCCGTCGGCCTGCCCGAGGTGCCTGCCCGGGGAGAGCTTCGCCTTGACCGTCACGTTGATGTACTCGTCGGTGAACAGCCCGGTTCGTTTGAACTGCACCGAGACGCCGGGGCCGAGCAGGCTGTCCATTTTGGACCGCAGGGCCGCCGGGGAGAAGGCCGCGGTCAGCTTGCGCAGGTTCGCCAGCCGTTCGCCGACTTCCCGGCTGGCGCCGGTGTTGTTGTCCCGCTGCAGCTTGTCCCAGCGCGGGAAGAACTTCGCGTACCCGGGCTGGTCCTGCAACGCCTTCTCGATCTGTGGCTGCAGCTCGGTCGCCGGGGTGAAGGTCCCGGCATGCACGTTCCCGGCCGAGGCCGCGGCGACCAGGTACGGAGGTTCGTATCGCGCGCTGGTGAAGGTGAACCTGCCTTTGGTGCCCTTCGGCACCGGCAGGCCTTGTGCCTTGGCCTCGGGCAGCCCCATCCGCGCGTACACGGTGGCCGGGACGGTGACCGTGTCACCGGTGGAGGAGGTGATCCCGACGTCGACGGTGAGCTTGTACAAGCCGATGTCGCCCTTGACGTTCACCGAAGACTTGCTGGTGACGGTACTGCCACTGACCGACGTCTCCCCGCGCCTGCGGGTCAGCGAACCGGTCATCCCACCGACCGCGCCGAGGCCACCGGGCGTGTATGCGCCGCCGCCGAACGTGGGGGACACATCCATGCCGAACTTCGACTCGGCCTCGGAACTGCCGACGTTCACCGAAGAATCGTTGAACCGCAGTTCGCTCTTCCCCGGGACGACCCCGACCAGCTCGGCATCGGTCGGCTTCGCGGTCAGCTGGACGGCGTCGCGGTGCGCGGCGTGCGGGCTCAGCAGGTCGTTCGAAGTCACCTTGCCGCCCTGCAGCGCGGAGCCGATGGCGTCGCGCACCATCGGGCCGCTCAGGAAATCACGCA
This sequence comes from Amycolatopsis panacis, assembly GCF_003600245.1. Classification (NCBI taxonomy): domain Bacteria; kingdom Bacillati; phylum Actinomycetota; class Actinomycetes; order Pseudonocardiales; family Pseudonocardiaceae; genus Amycolatopsis; species Amycolatopsis panacis. The sequence goes on along the minus strand of NZ_QZFV01000076.1, from coordinate 30,877 downwards.
GCACGGCCCGGCCGGGTGCACTGAAACCGGTCACCGAAGGCGGCAGATTCTCCCGCACCCGCTCGAACAGCCTGTGCTCGTCCAGCACCACGGCTTCCGGAACCAGGAATTCGATCTTCTTCGCCCAGTCCGGCTCGGGGCCGGCGGACCGCTCGAGTTCCGGCACCGTCATCTTGCTCAGGTCGGTGGAGAGCACCAGCCCGACCCCGCCCTCCACCGAGGTCCCGGTGATCGTGCCGGTCTCGGTGCGCACCGTGATGTCGAAGGTGACCCCGACATCGGCACGCTGCTGGTCCCCGGCGGAGCGGATCACCCGCTGGTCGGTACCGGTGACGGTGGACTTGTGCGCGATCGCCGGCGTGGCGAGCTGGGCCGAGACCGCGACCGAGGCGTACGGGCCGAGCGCGGGGAACGCCGCGAAGTAGGAGGTACCGATCTGGGACGCGGTGGTGAGGTTGCTCGCCTGGGAATGGGTGGTCTTGGCCTCGTCCTTGAGATCGGTGTTCAGCGCCGTGGTGACCGGCCGCACCTGGCTTGCGCCGACCCCGGCCAGGTGGGGCTTGGCCCGGACGTGCACCTCATACCACCTGTCGTGCACCCGAACCATCGACGTGCGGCCCTTGCCCATGAAGGACTCGAAACCAGGACCGCTGAGGGTGTCCACGATCGCGTCGATACCGCGCGGCTCCGGCATCGCGTCCCGCCGCGGATCCAGCCGCTGGACGAGCCCGCGGATGGCGGCGCCCACGGCGGGGCCGCCCCGCACGTCGACCGGCCCGACCGAGCCGAGCGCGTGCCCGTCCCGGACGAACTGCGGCAGCCGCTCGGCGAAGGGGCGGCGGTCCTGCTCCTCGGTGGAGGATTCGTCGTGGTCGTCCGGCGGAGTGGAGTCCTGGGTCAGCTCGGCGTTTTCCGGGATCGAGGGCAGGTTCCGATCCGGCCGCGGCTCCGGCTGAGGCCGCCGCGGCGGCAGGTCCTGCAGTTCGATGCCCGGCTCGTCGTCGACCGGGGGCTTCGGGGCGGGCGCGACGTCTTCCCGTTCGAGGGAAACGTCGACGCCGGAGTCGGCCGATCCCCTCCGGCCGAGCAGGGTACGCACCGCCATCGGCGGCGGAGCCACCGCCACCGGGCCTTCGGGCTGTTTGCCCTTCGGCGTCCAGCTCGCCACCAGCTGGTCGAAGAACTCGGCCCGCCGTGGGGCCTGCTCCCGCAACCGATCCGGCTCGAGGAAGTAGTACTTGGCCGTCTCGGCCATGTCCTCGCTCGGGTTCGTCGTGCCATAGCGAGTGATCGGGCGTTCACCGGCGAACTCGGGCGAGCCGTCGGCGTGCCAGTAACCGGTGTGCTCGTTGAATTCCGGCTTGTGGTCACCGAGTTCACGGGCGACGCGCGTCGCGAAAGCGGACGCGGGCTCCTTCTCACCGCGGACGAAGACATCGGGGTGCTCGGTTTCCAGCCGGGCGACGAACGCCGCACGCCGCGGCGACCGGCTCGCCAGCCGATCGCGGCCGAGTTCGTGCCACATGATCGACGTCCGGAAATCGTCCGCGGCAGTGCGCACATGCGGCGTGATCGGCGGCTCGGCTTCCGGACGCCGCAGCGGGCTGCCGTCCTCATTCCAGCTGCCGACGTGGCGCTGGTAATCCTTCAGCGCGTACCTGAGCAGACCGTGGGACAGTTCGCGGGTCACGGTGCCTTCGAGGCCCCGCACGCCACCGCCGAATTCCTTGCTGAGCACGGCGGACGCGTAGAGGTTGACCGTCTTGTGCGACCCGATGTATTCGCCGCCCATACCCAGCGACGGAAGGCCCTTTTCCAGCCCGAGCGTCACCCCGCCGATGTTCTGGACTTCCTGCTCGATACCGGCACGGCTGGAATTCTCCCGCTGTGCTCCGATGATCGGCGCGTAATGCCGAAGGGCGGCGTCGACCGCGGCCTGCTCCTCGCCCGTCAGCGAGCGGGGCCGGACCCGGTTGAACGAGGACGGCTTGGCTTTCGGATTGCTTTCCCGGACCGCCTCGTGCCCACGATGGGAATCGATGCCCACCCCGGTCTGCGGGTCCCGTGGCCGGCTGGACACCGTCGTGACCCCCGGCGCCGGGCGCGCCGGCGCGACGGACGGGCCGTCGTCGGCCACGAGGACGGCACCGAAACTGCGCAGGTTGCGCGCGGTGCCCTTGGGGTCCTTGGAGTCCTTGGGGTCCTTGGCCGCGGGGTCGTCCGGCTCGGCATCCTTGGCCGTGGCGTCGTTGGGCCCGGAACCCTTTTCCGTGAACGGCTTCCCCACCGCGTCCTCGTTGACCGAGGTGTCGTGTCCGGACTCTTCGGGCTTCTCGGCGACCACCGCCGGCACGTCGAACCCGAGCGCCTTCAGACCCGCCTCGTTCACCCGGAGCCAGATCTGGCCGTCCTGGTCGATACGCTCCTCGACGGACTTGCGGGAATTGCGGTTCGTCCGCGAGACGTCCCAGTTCAGTTCCGCGCTGACCAGGTAGCTCTTGCCGGAGGACTTCTTCGGAGCCGACGTCTCGGTACGCGCCTCGGCCTGTTTGCTGCCGAGTTCCTTCTTGATCCCTTCCGGTTTCGTCATGAGAGCGGTCACGGCCTCGGAGAGCAGGTGCGCTTCGCCGGTGGTGTCCTTCTTGCCCTTGACCACCGTCTTGTGCGGCTCGTCGAACTCGTGCTCGATCGTGGCGCCGGGAATCTCGCCCAGCAGTTTCAGATTGGTGAGGTCACTCTTGATCGACACCGACGAAACCGTCGTGCTGTGAACGTCGGCCACCAGGCCGTGCGGCGAAAGCGTGTCCCGGAACTGCTCGTTGACCTGGACGGATCCGGTACCGAGCAGCAACCGGTAGGCGCGCCGCGAGTTCAGCCCGCCGACCTGGTCACGCACCCACTGGTGCAACTTCGGCGCAGAGGCGGGCAACGGCACGATCGCCGCCTCGTCGGGGAAGCCGTGCACGCCGCTTTCGTCCTGGAGCGCCCACCATTCGCGCAGTGAGCCCTCCGCCTGCGAGGCGACCGGCTCGCTGCGCACCGGCAGGTATTCCGGCGACTTGAAGCGCACCGCGTTCTCGGAAAGCGTGAACCTGCCCGCATTGAAGGAACCGTTCACCGGCTCCCGGCGCAGGAACGGAATGAACCGCCGGTACATACCGGACCGCGCGTGCGGGAACAGTTCCAGTTCGATTTCCAGATCGGCGCCGTGGACTTCCGCCGGACCACTCCAGCGGAATGTGGTGGTGTACTGCTTCTCATCGCTGGATTCGGTGCTCTTGGTGTTCTTGTCGCTCAGCCCCGCCTTCGGCGCCAGCGCCTTGTCGAGCAGCGAGAAGCCGGGGATCTCGGGGATCGCCGGCGTGACGTTCACCGTCAGGCCCTTGGTCCAGTTCGACTGCTTGCCCGTGACCGGCTTCTTCCCGGTCTTCACCGTGACGGTCTGGCTGTACTGCGCCGATTCGCCGAGGTGCCGCCCGCCGACGACCCGCGCCTTCAGCACCCCCAGCTGCTCCAGCTTGCCGGAATCGCCGATGCGCTCGCCGTGCACCGGCAGGCCGCCGCCGCGCATTTCGCGGACCATCGCGTCGAAACCGCCCTGCGACAGCTTGCGGCCCAGGTCCGCGACCAACCTGTCGTGCAGCTTCTCGTACTTCTCTCGCGCCTCCGGCTGCGCGACGGTCGATTCCCAGCTGCGCAAGGCCTTGCGCAGCTGGGACTGGAAGTCACGCACCACATCCGGGCGCCCCGGCCCGATCGACCCGGCACCGCGCTCGGCCGCCTCCGGCAGGCCGGCCGGTGTTTCGGTCTCGGTCTCCGGCCGCATCTGGTCCTGCTGCTCGGTTTCCTTCTCGGTTTCCGGTTGCGTTTCGGACCGCGGCCGCTTCTCCTGCGCCACCTCGGAGTCCACAGTAGACGGAGCGCGGGCGGCCAGGTAACGCTCACGGTCCGCGGGATCCAGATTGGTGAGATCGTGTGCGGTCAGCTCGCCGATGGTGGACAGCTCGCCGGCCCGCACCCAGACCCGCACCGCGTCCGGCACGAACTTGACCTTGCGCTGGTCGGCCGAGGTCTGCGGATGCTGGTCGCCGAGCGGGCCGGTGGTGCTCTCGTGCACCGACACGTCCAGCAGGTGGTGCGCGTCGTACTCGACCAGGTAGCCGCGTTCCACATCGGACTCGGTGCTTTCGGTGCTGCCCGTGACGGACATCTTCGCGCTCGGGCCACGGCTGTAGCCCGCCGTGGTCTCGGCGCCGACACTCGCCTTGCCCCCGGTGTCCAGGGAGGTGCTGAAGGTCGCCTTGACGCCGGTCGAGCGGGAATGCGAGGTCGTGACCTCGGTGCGCACCCTCCTCGTCTGGCTGAATTGGTGCGCTTCTTCCCGGTCGATGACCCGCGGGTTGAAGTACTGCGTCGTCAGCGACCCGGTTCCGATGAGGTCCCGGCTGCCCAGCAACCCCTGGTCGTTGTAACTCTCCAGCGGCAGCACGTCCGACGAGCGGGTGGCGAGTTCCATGCGGGCCTGCCGGGCCTCCGAGCCCGCCCACCGCTCCACCGCGTCGTGCGAGACGTCCTTGTCCTTCGCATCGCCACGATGCGCACCCAGTGCCGACGCCCTGGATCCCAGCGCCAACTGCTTGATCGCCTCGCCCGCCTTCGCGCGGCGCCCCTGCGCGTCCGGCGGCTTCAGCAGGCTCTTGAAGGTCGAGCCGAGGTGGCGAATCGGCTTGATGGCCTCCAGGTCGTAATCCAGCGGCAGCTCACCTGGACGGGCGTGGGAAAGGTCGACGGAATCGACCTCGTCCCAGCCGGTCTCCCGGCGTGCCGGATCCCGGCGGACGTCCACACCTTCGCCCCGCCGCTTCAAGGCGAGGATCTGCACCTCGGCGGACGTGCTCCACTCCTGCGAGTCCAGCTGATCCACATCCAGGCCGAGCCGCGCCCGGATGTTCGCGGAATAGCGGTACCGGTGCACATCGCCGTCCCCGCGCTTCGGCGAATCCGGATCCGGCAGCGCGGCCGCGCGGGAGCGTTCGAGTTCCACCGTCCGGGAGACGTCCCCACTGTCGGAGCGCTCCTGGGAGACACCGAGATCCCCGCCGAGCGTGGCCAGTGCCACCTGGCCCTCGGCGTTGAGATTCGCGCCGATCTGCCGGATCCGCTGACTGTCGAGCTGGGTCGCGTCACTGGCGATGAGTTTGTGGTCGATCTCCCGCCAGGGAACCTTGCCCCGGTACTCGCCGGCACCGTTGTCCGTATTTCCGTCGAAGTACAGATCCTTGTCCCCGGGAAGCGGGAACCGGACCGGATCGCCCCGCTCGAACAGGGTTTTCGCGTTCTCGTTGAGGAATTCCGCGAAGCGGTGCTGGACCCCGCTCAGTTCGCGATCGAGGCCAAGGGAGTGCAGCGCGGGGCCGAGGACTTCGCGCATGAGCTTGGCCTGCGTCTCGACCGGCAGCAGCCACGAGGCATGGAACTGGTCGGCCACCTCGGCGCGGGGAATGCCGGACTTGGGCCTGCGGCCGCTGAGTTCGGATTCCGTATCGGATTGCGGGGCCGACTCTGTCTCGCCCGGCCGGGACAGCCACAGCCTTGCCCTGCCGGGCACCCGCGTCGCGGACGGGGCATCGGTGCTGCGCCGGGTATCCGGGCCTGGGACAGCAGGCTCGATCGGCCTGTTGTTCTCCGGGTCCTTCATGGTCAACACGTAGTCGAACGCGAGGTCGTGCGAGTTGAAGTTTCCTTCGACCGCCGAGGTCTTCGCCGACCCGTACGCTTCGGTCTCGTTACGCGTGTCGGTGTTCGACTTGGTGTACGACAGCTTTCCGCCGGCTTTCACACCGGGTACGCCGTGGACTTCCTCACCGACCGAATGCGTGAGGGACCCGCCCCATTTTTCTTTCGAAGCATGGGACTGGCGGTACTCACCACTCACGTTCCGCTGATGCGAGATGCGCTTGAGCCCCACCCCGACCGGAACGGTGCGCAGCTCGGCCACCCCGTCCGGCGGCGCGAGCGCGACCGAGAACACGACCGGGCCGGGCTCGTTGAACCGGAACGACTTCTCCGCCACGTGCCCGTTGATCAGCTCGTCGGCGAAGTCCGGGCCGAGGTTGTTCAACCAGGTGCGGAACTTCTCGACCTCCGGGTCGGTGCTCTCCAGCCCGTACTTCTGCCGCACGGTGTCGAAGACATTGCCCAGCCCGGCGAACCGGATGTGCTGAACCGACTTGCGCTGCGAGGAATCCGGGGAATAGCTGAGCAGTACCGGATCCGGCAGCCCCTCGGCCGGCACGTGGTGCGTCGGCCAGGACAGCCGCACCGGCATTTCCATTGCCCAGGAGACGGACTTGCGGCTGCGGCTGAACGGTCCGCCCGGCTTCGGGGTGGCGGTGATCTCGTAGGTCACATGGCGCCGCGAGGTCCGGCTCCGCAGATCCTCGGACGTCGACACCTTGTGCCCGCGGGTCTTCTTCATCGAGATGGAGTCGTGCGTCTCCTTCCCGAGCCCTTCCACGGAAAAGCCGGGCTTCCCACCCGGTGTGGACGGGATGAACGACGACGCGACGCCCGAGAGGTTGATCGGCGTGCGATCCCTGGTATCGGTGGAAGAGGTCTCATCCGGCTGCGACTCGTAGGACACCTGCCGCGAGGAGGAGGAATCCGTTTCTCTCGCATCGTGCGCCAGATCGTCTTCCCGGATACCGACGACCCGGACATCGACCTTGAAGTCGCCGATCTCCAGCTTGATCCCGGCCAGCGACTTCGGGAAGTCGCCCAGGTTCTCGTCCGAGAGTTCGTCCACTTTGGACACCGTGGCGCCGTCCGATCCGGTCAGCGAGGCGATGCGCTGCCGCAGGTCCCGCCAGTCGGGACGGTCGACGATCGCCGGCTGCTCCAGTTCCGCCTGCAACACCCATTCCCGGCTGACCGGATCGACCACGGCCGGGATCGACGACAACGGCCCGGCCCGGCGCAGGCTCGAATGCGGCGAGGGCTCGCTGCCGCGCGACAACTGCGAGGACGGCCGCCGCTCCTCGAGCATCCGGCTCCGGTCCGGCGGTGCCTCGTAGGAGGACCGCGGCGACCCGGCGGAATGCGGCGACGGCGGCGGTTCCAGGTGCTGACGCCCGGGCGAGCGAGGCGCACCACCCTTGAGCCCCGGACGTTCCGGACGCGCCAGATCCAGCTCCTGCGCGATCCGCTCGGCCACGGCCCGGACCTGCCCCGGCCGTCCGGCCTCGGCGTGCAGGAGCTGGTCCACGACCAGGCGGACCCGCGGGCCGTATCGATCGCTGATCGCCTGCCGGTCCAGAATCAGCCCATCCGAACCTTGGAGCAGCGTCCGCAGGCGGTCTTCCTGCACCGGGCTGAACTCGTGCGGGTAATCGGCGACCGCCGGCTCGTACCGCTGCAGGAATCGCTCGCCCACCGCCCGGATCTCCGGCTCGGAAACCGGCTGCACGGCCAGGCTCGGCGCCGGATCCGGCGTCCGTTCTGCGCGCGGCCTGTCCTTTTCGTTCGGCTTACCGGCCGAGACGGCCGGGTTCCGGTCGGTCGACGATGGCGTGGTCCCCTTGGCGGGGATGTCGCCCTTCGTGCCAGACTCCGTTTTGGCGTCCACGTTCCGGCCCGGCACAGGACCGGCCGGAGTGGTCCCGGGAGTTTCCGACTGTCCATTACGGACTTCTTCAAGTCCAGTGTGGACACTCGACTGACCGGGCCGCTCGTTCGCCGGATCCTGATGCGTGGCAGGAGTTTCCGGCTGCCTGCCGGAGGGCTCGCCGTGGTGCTGGACCCCGGCGACGTGCGACTGGCTCGAATCCGCCGGGACATCGCTGCCGGGCCGCAACGAGGCAGGCAGGTCAGTGCTGGTCTGCACGCCGTGCGCTGTCGAGGACTCGTGCGTGACACCGGAATCGACCGGGCCGGAAGACGTTCTGACCCCGTCGACACTCCCCGAAACCGGCGGCGGCGTCGCCCGGTCGCCGGACAGCTCCCGCCCGCCGGTGGATACGCCGGACTTGCTCCCGGTGTCGGCCGCGGGCTGGGTTCCGGTGGTGGAGCCCGTGTTCGGCTGGTTGACGTTCGTGGACGGGCTGGTGACACCGGAGTTCTGTCCACCGGTCACCTTGCTCTCGACGCCCGCGTTCGGGCCGGTCGCGGTGTTCCCGGTGAAGCCCTGCCCGGTGGTCGTCTCGTTCGTGGCGACCGAGTGCTGTCCGGAAGGCGCGTCATCCGTGTGCCGCCCGGGAGCCGTACCGTCGCTGAGGCCCGGGCGCTGGTCGGCCATGGTACCACCGGCGACCTCGGTGTTGACGCCTTCGCGGTGCCCCGGAGTCGTACCGCCAGGCAAGCCCGAGTGCTGGTCGGGCGTGGTACCCGAGTGTTGCCCGACCGCGGTGTCGCCGGTGAATCCCGTGTTCGGGGCCGGGGTCGAGTGCGACCCGCCGCGGCCCGCATCGGGCGAAGTAGCCGGGACACCGCTGGTGTCCGTGTAGGACCCCGGCGTGGCGCCCTCGTTCGAGTCGTGCGTGCCGACGGTCGCGGGCGGAACGGTGTGCGCGGTGCCCGGCGGGACGGCCGGACCAGCGTGCTCGCCCACCGACGGCGGAGCAACCGAACCGGCATGCTCCCCCACCGGCGACGGAGCAACCGAACCGGGGTGCTCGCCTACCGGCGACGGAGCAACCGAACCAGCATGCTCCCCCACCGGCGACGGAGCAACCGAACCGGGGTGCTCGCCTACCGGCGACGGAGCAACCGAACCAGCATGCTCCCCCACCGGCGACGGAGCAACCGAACCGGGGTGGCCGCTCGTCGACGATGGGACGGGACCCGTGCCGGAGACCTGGCCCGGGGCGGAGGTGTGTGTCTCGCCGCTGCCAAGGCTCGGCCCGGTGTGCGAGATCTCCGGCGTACCAATGCTGCCCTGGTGGCCGGCCGGAGTCGTCCCGGGCATCGTCGTGGTGCTGCCGGGGGTCGACCCGGGCTCCGTCGGAGTGCTGCCGGAGTGACTGCCCGGAGTGCTACTGGGCGCGGCCGGAGTGCCATCGAAGTGACTGCCGGGAGTCGTCCCCGGTGCCGCTGAAGTGTTCCCGGCCTGGCTGCCCGGAGTGCCGTCCAGCGCCTCCGGGGTGCCCTCGGAGTGGCGCCGCTCCTGACCGGCAGCGGCCGCGTCGCCCTCAGGGCCGCTCTCGTAGCCGCTGTCATAGCCGTCGTCGCTGTGCTTGTCGCCGAAACCGGGCAGTCCACCGTCGAGAGAGGTGCCGGTTCCGGGCGATCCGACGTCGGTGACAACGGAATGGCCGCCGGTCGCAGGCGAATTGGCCGCCGCCGGGCCAGGCGACACGGTCGAGTTTTCCCCGAGCGGCGAATCCACAACGCTCGAAGAATCGCCCACACTCGGCGAGTGGCTCGAGACCGGAGAATTGCCGGTAACCGGCGAATTCACCACACCAGGCGAACTGCCCGCCACCGGCGGCGCGACGGAACCGGGGGCATTCCCCGGCGTCGAGCCGGATTTACCCGGCGCGGAACCGGTCGAGGTGGGCTGTCCGCCGCCAGTGGGAGGCTGACCTGACGGGGCCGGCCCGGCAGGCGTGTTCCGCGTGCCCGGCTGGCCGCCATTCGCGGCGAAAGTCCCACCGCCGCCGGCGAGGGATCCACCATTTCCGAACACGGGTGCGCCACTCGATGGCGTTTCGTTTCCGGTATGCACCCCTGGAGGAGCCGTATTCTGCTCGCCCCTGGGGACACTCGGCGATTCCGAATAGGGCGGCGGCGCTTCGGAATACGGTGGTGGCGCGCTTTCCCCAGTAAAGGACGGCGGCCTGCTCGGAGCACCACCGGGCTTTTCCGAATACGGTGGCGGAAGCTCATCGGTCACCAGCTGGTCGCCGAGACGATCCTCGTATGACGGCGCCGGATCGTTCGGAATCTCAATGTCGCCGAACGAGTCGTTCTTGACGTCACCGGTGGAACTGCCGGCATCCGGCCCCGTCGCCTTGGCGCTGTCGCCGTAGTACTTGTCGTGCATGCTCTGGCCGAAACGACCGGCACCATGGGTGGCCGTACCACTCAGGAAACCATTGAGCGCACCCCAGCCCAGGCTGTCGAAACCGCCGCCGAAAGCGAGCGCACCGGTCACTCCGGCCACAACTTCGGTCGCCGCTTCGACGCCGCCTGCCCCGAGCGCGGTGTTGCCGCGCTTGCCCAGCACGCCGTGCGCCGCGTGGGCGAAGAGGCCGGCGACGCCGCCGATCACCGCGCTCTGCCAGACCGCGTCGCTGAGCCCGTGCCGGTTGCCCTGTGCGATCTGGATGACGTCCGCGAGCGCCTGCTCCGCGGCTTCCTGGGCGGCCTCGATCGCAGCACCGCGGCCCAGCTGGCCGGCCAGGCTGATCAGACGCTCCATCAAGGTCTTCTCGGCCGCCTGCACCGCGCCGCGTCCAGCCCCCCAGATCGCCGGGATCAGCGGTGCGGTGAACGGGTTCGACGCCGCCCAGATCAGGTCCGCCGCGGTCACCACGATCGCGATCAGCATGCTGTACTTGGCATTTTCCTGATCGAGCGCGAACTGCCGCAGAGCCTCCGCCTGCCGCTGGGCCTGCGCGATGTAGCCGTTGCCGATCGTGCTCAGCTTGCCGACGAACTCGGTGAAATTAGCCGCCACGTCGCCGCCGACATTCGCGGTGACCTGCTCGGCGAGCCGGTTGAACCCGGCGCTCGCCGTCGCGATCTCCTGCGCGATCTGATCCCATTCGGCGGCCAGCTGCCGCAGCGCGTCCTCGTCGGCCTTCGGCCAGGCGTCACCCGCAAGAGGGTAGAAGACCCAATCCATACTCGGGTCCACCATTAAACTCAACGCGGGTTCACCTCCTCCGTGCCACCGACCGAATAGTGGTCAGCGTCGGTGCTGCTGCGGAGGTGGCGCAACGCTGTCGGGACGCACCACCTCTTCCTCGGTAACCCATGACTGGGTTGGGCGAGAGCGGGACAGATTACTGACCGGGCGCACTCCGCTCCGCCGGCGACAACGGAACAGAATCCGGACCAGGCGCACTCCGCACCGCCGGCGACAACGGAACAGAATCCGGACCAGGCGCACTCCGCACCGCCGGCGACAACGGAACAGAATCCGGCAGGACCGGGGCCTGATCCCGGTAAATACGCTCCTCCTCGGTGCTGTTCCCCGGACGCTCGCTCTTCACGAAATGCGTCGGCTGCTGGCCATCGATCCGCTGGTTCACCACAGTCCGGTCGAACGCCGACGGCGGGTTCCCGCCCTGGTTGCCACTGTCCTGGTTGCCACTGTCCTGGTTACGGTTGTCCTGCTTGCCGTTGTCCTGCTTGCCGTCGTCGTGACGGAATTCCGGCATCAGGGTGCTCGGCAGCTGCCCCGGCTCGTTGTGGGAGTTGTTCCCTTCGAAGTGGTGCTTGGGCTTGCCGGTCTGCTCCGGCTGCTGGTTCCCGCCACCGTTGCTGAGACCTTTGCTGACCTCGTCGCCCACCTCGTTGAGCCGGTCGTGGAAGTTCTTCGACACCCGGTTGGCGTTCTCGTCGGCCTCGCGGAACTCCGAGGCCATCTGCCGGACCGCTTCCTCGATCCCCTGCACCGCCTGCGACCAGGCGGCGATCCCGGTGAAGATGGGCGTCACCGCGCTCAGGTGGTTCTCGCTGAACTCCCGGCCCGCCTTGTCGTCCCCGGCCGCGTGGTCGACCCGGCCCGGTTCGACCGCGGCCCGGATCACCGAGGAGAGCCGCTCGATTTCGGCCGCCTTGTCCCCGAAGCCACCGGCCGCGCTGTCCAGACCATCGGCGTTGACGAAGAACGAGTCGCTCATGACCGGTCACCTTCCTCGAAGCCGGGAACCCGGCCGGCGAACAGCTTGCGGGGGTCGGCGTTGCCGCTCATCAGGTCCTGTGCGGAGAAGCCGGGCGGCAGCATCGGGGCCATCGCCTCGGCCGCGGCGGCGATGGACTTCTCCCGGGCCTTCGCGACGGTGCGCATGATGATCGAACTCAGCTCGGCCGGCGCCATCCGCTTGTACGCGGCGGTGGGGAAGGTCAGCTCGAGCAGCTCACCCGTGCGCCCGACCGTCGCGCTCACTTCCCGTCGCGCGGAGGTCTCGGTGCTGCGGATGCTCTCCATCTGCTCTTTGACTTGCGCGTAGTTCTCCTGCTGCCGCTGGTAGGCGCCGAGCGCCTCTTCCAGCATCTTCCGGTGCGGTGAAGTCATGGTCTATACCTCCTGGGTCAGCCGACCGAAGCCAGGCCCTGGCCGAGCGCCAGCGCACCGGATTCGGAAGGGCGAATTCCACGCAGGTCGGCTGCTGCCAGCGTACGCGATGCCGCTGCGGCCGAGAGCGTCCGGGCAAGTTTGTGTGCGTTGTGGACGGTGTGATCGGCGGACGCGGCCAGTTCATGGGCCAACGCGTCGCGAACGTCGTCGGGTACGTCGTGTCCACGGCGGACCAGCAGCCGTACCGCGATCTCGGCCAGCTCGTCCACTGTGTACTCGCCGAGTTCCCAGCCGATCGCGAACAGGTCGCGCAGCGCGGGCACCAGCCCGAGCAGCCTGCCCACCCGCCGGAATTCGCCGGTGAGCACCACGACCGGATCGGCCGGACGCCGCCCGATCGCCTCGCCCAGCGCCTCCAGCACCTCCACGCCGGGGGTGTGCGCGGCAGCCTCCCACTCCCCGTCGAGGTCGACCACCAGCACGCCACCGCTCGCGTCGTTCATCGCGGTGCGCACCAGGTGTTCGGCCTGCCCCGGCCAGCGCGGGTACAGATCGTCGCCGACTCCGCAGTGCACGAGCTGGCCCACCGGGACCAAGCCCAGCTCGGCCAGGTTCTGCGCGTACAGCTTCGCGAACTCCGACCGCCCGGAACCGCGTACCCCGCTGATCACCAGGTTCGCGTGCTGCCCCAGCGGCTGCCGCTGGTGCTTGAGTTCGCCGAGCCGGATCAGCATCTGCTGGGCATGCTCCCGCACGGTGGCCTGGCCGACCAGCCCGCCGAGCCGCTGCCACACCGTGCTGGTGCCGACCGCGGCGGCCGGATCGGACGACACCGCCACCGCGGACTCCGCGGCGGTCGGCAGCTGGTTCAGCTCGGCACCCAGATCCTCGGCGGTGAGCCGGTTCAGCTCGGAGTCCTTGGCCGGCGGGCGCAAAGCGAGCCGGGAGGCCTGGTTGTTCACCATCGCCTCGAACAGTTTCCGCGCCACCCGGCCGTTACCGAACGTGGAGTTCTTCGGCACGCGCTCGAAGTACTCCCGCAACGCAGCCAGCGCGTCGTCGGTCAGCTCGTAGTAGTGCTTGCGGGTCAGCCCGGTGGTGATGGTGACCAGCTCGTCCACGCTGTAGTTCGGGAACTCGATGGTCCGGGTGAACCGCGACGCCAGACCGGGGTTCGACTCCAGGAACCGGTCCATCTGCTCGGAGTAGCCCGCGACGATCACCACCAGGGAATCGCGCTGGTCTTCCATGATCTTCATCAGCGCGTCGATGGCTTCCTGCCCGAAGTCCGGGCCGGAGCCGCCGGTCGCCGCGCTCAGTGTGTACGCCTCGTCGATGAACAGGACGCCGCCGATGGCCTTCTCCACGACCTCGGTGGTCTTGATCGCCGTGGAGCCGATGTACTGCCCGACCAGATCCTGCCGGGCGACTTCGATCATGTGCCCCTTGGACAGGATGCCCAGCTCCGCGAGCACCGTGCCGTACAACCGGGCGACGGTCGTCTTACCGGTACCGGGCGGCCCGGCGAAGACCAGATGCCGCGACATCGGCGGCATCGGCAGGCCCATCCGCTCGCGCATCTGCGACATCTTGATCAGGTTGATCAGGCCGGTGACCTCCTTCTTCACCCCGGCCAGCCCGACCAGTGCCTCAAGATCACCCAGCGGTCCGTCGAGGACCTCGCCCGCCGCTTCGCTCACGCTCTGCTCGGGCGCCGGTTCGAGCGTGCCGAACCCGTCCAGCGCGCCCATCGGCTCGGCGGTGGCGGGAGCGGGGGCCGGGGACGCGGCGTCGGTGCTGAGGTTCCGCACGTCCGGCTGCTCGCTCCCGCCGATCGGCTCGCCACCCGCGTCGTTGACCACGCAGTCGCGGATGCTGACCGGCTCGGCCGTCTCGACGTGGAAGCCGTCCTGCCCGGCACCGAGGATCTCGCATTCGGTGAACGAGGCCCGCGCGCCGACGTGCACGCCGTTGCCTCGCGCGCCTCGCACCCGGCATCGCGAAGCGGTCAGCACCGCACCCGCGGCGACCGTGATGCCGTCGGTGGCGGACTCGACGATTTCGCAGTCGCGCAAGGAGGTTTCCCCGGTACCGGCGACGAGCAGCCCGCCACCGCGCACCAGCACGGACTTCGCCGAGGACGAGGCGGCGGAGGCCAGCGACAACGCCTTCTCCGCGGTCGAGGTGATCCGGAGGTCGGTCGCGCTCAGCCGGGCTTCGTCGGTGACCTGCACACCACTCTCCCGGCCGGTTTCGATCGACGCGTCCGCGAGGTCCAGAGTGGACCGTCCGGAAAGGACGATACCGGCGCCGCTGCCCGGCGTCATCCGGAGACCGCCGATCGTGACCGCGGACTCCCCGTCGACGGCGATCGCGGTCTGGGTGGACCCGCGCACGGTCGCCCGTTGGAATCGCGGCCGGGCCTGATCGCCGATCAGGATCGTGGTCGGCGAGCCCTCGAAGGTGCAGTCCACGAACTGCGGCGCCGCCGACCCGGCAACCTGCAAGGCGTTCACCCCGGCATCGGCGAACACGCACTCCCGCAGCAGCGGCGCACCGGACGCGGCCACGTGCACGGCCTGCATCGCCGCGGACCGGAACTGCGAGGAGGCCACGGAGACCCGGGCCTGGCTGGTCACATACAGATCGACGTTCGCACTGTCCCGAACGGTCAGTCCGGTGATCGTCGCGCGGCCCTTCTGCTCCACCACCATGGCCGGCTTCTGCGCGCCGGCGATCTCGCACTGCTCGACGACCACGACCGCTTCGCCGTTGACGCAGATCCCGTTGCCCTCCGCGCCCCGCACCACGCATCGCCGCAGTATCACCGAACCGGCCTCCGCGACCACGATTCCGGACGAGGCGGCGTCCACGATCTCGGTGTCCTCGATGGTCGACTGCGCCGGCGACGCGACCACGACCCCGGCACCGCCGGTACTGGTCACCGTGCACCCGCGCAGCGCCAGCGAGCCTTCCAGCCGCGCGAGCAACGTGGCCCACGAAGTCCCGGAGACCCGGCACTCGTCCATTGCCGCCTCACCGCGCACCACGTCGACGGTGACCAGCTGATCATCGGTACCGGTCAGGGTGAATCCGCTCAGCTGCACCGCTTCGGCGTTCGCGACGAGCACGCTGCCCGTGTTCGCGACGATCTCCACCGTGCCCGGTCCCTGCTCGGCGACCAGGGAGACCATCTGGTTCACCACAAGGTTTTCCTCGTACCGGCCCGGGTGCACGCTGATCGTCGCGCCCGGTTGCGCCTTGGCCAGCGCCGCGCCGATGGTCGCGAACGCACCCGGCCGGTCGCCGGCCACCACGAGCAGCTGTCGGTTCATCGTTTCCGCCTCTCCACCCTCAGGCCAGGCCCGGGAGCGCGCCGAACCGCTCCGCCGCCTGCTTGTCCATCACCGTGCGGGCCGGCTCCTCGCCCGCCTCCGCCCAGGTCTCCAGCGTGCGCCGGAGCGAGTTCATGGCCAGTTCGTCCAGTGAGGCCCGGTCGCCGGCCACCCGGCCGGAGTCGTCGATCTCGCTCGCGGTCAGCTCCCGCAGCAGCACCATGCCGCGCGCGCCGTCGGCCGGTTGACGCGCCGCGAGCACCTTGAAGCTGGTGCCCGGGACGAACAGCACCCGGTTCGCCACTCCGCATTCGGCCGGCTCCAGCAGTTTGGTGCGACGCCCGGTGATCGACCACACCAGTACGTCGGTGTCACCGTCCACTGCCGACGACGGCTTGGTCAGCGCGTTCAGGAATCCCCACTCGGTCAGCACTTTCCGCCCGTCCAGCAGCGGCCACGCGCTGGCGGGCAGCTCGGTGGCGAACGTGGCGGTGCCGCGGTGCGAGGGCAGCCGGCTCAGCCCGGACACCACGCACCGGGCGACCGGCACGTGCGGGCCGTTCACCCCGCCGCGCAGGCCGGCGTCGATGGAGGCGCCCTTGACGGAGAGGTAAAGCTGCACGGCGACCGCGTCGGTGAGCACCTCGGCCGAGGACGAAGTGGACAGCACGCCCTGGAATCCCGGGTGCTCGGAAAGGATCCGCGCCACCGAGTTCGACATCAGGCCGTATTCCGCGCCGAGCGATTTGCGCAGCCACTGGCGTTCCTTGTCCACCCCGCGCTTGGGCAGCAGGGCGGTCGCCTCCGCACCCGGGGTCGTCTGGAAGTTCAGCTGTGCCGGGACCTTCGCGGGCTCGGCTTCGGGCTCCGGCGAGGATTCCGGGTCGACCGGCGTGGGAGGCCTCGCGGAGGTGATCGTGACCGGCGCGTTCATCGAAGCCGGGGGCACGGCCGCCCCCGGGTTCAGCCGCCGGGCGAGCGACGAGTCCACAGTGGACTCCGGCGCGGCGGGACCGGCCGCCGAGACGGTCGGGATCTCCGCAGGCGGCGAGGCGGGCTCGGAAACGGTGGAGATTCCGGTCGCGGCGGCCGTGGGCTTGCCGACCTGGGCAGGAGGCACGGCGGACGGGGCTTCACGCGGCGGAGCAGCAGGCCCCGCGTCGCCCAGGTCCGTCGGGGCACCCCGGCGCATCGGCGGCGCGACCGGGGCAGCGACCCCACCGGGCACTTCCGCCGGAGGGGCGATGCCCAGCGCCGACTGTGCGGCGGGTTGGTAAGCGGCCACGGGCGTCGCCGGCCGGTAAGGCGCGGGCTGGGCCGGGCCTTCCCCACCGGCCTGCCCGGCGGCGGGCCGGGCCGGGTCGCCCGCCCCGATCTCGGCGAGCGCCCGGGTGGTGACCTGCGGACGAGCCCGTTCGGCGAGCAGCGCCGCGGCCGGCAGCACCCGGCTCAGCCGCCGGGTCTGCTCGTCCAGGCGGCGCAGCAGATCCTCGGCCAGCAACCGCATCCGGGGCGCGGACTGCGGATCGGCAGCGTCGAAGGTGAGGTTGTGCACCGCGGCGTCGAGCGTGGCCCCGCGGACCGCGACGGTGTTCGGGCCGTCCTGCGGCGAACGCACCAGCAGACCGGACTGCACGACCTCGATCACCGCGTCCGGCGCGTACCAGTAGACGGACGGGGCGACTTCCTCCAGCCCGTGCATCGGCGGCCGGTGCGCGAGCAGCTCCGGCAACGGCGCGGGTGCTTCGGCGGATTCGCGCGGCTGGTAGCCGAGTTCCCCCGCGAACGGACGCCAGCCGAGCGTGCCGTCGAACAGCACCGTCTGCAGGGTGGGCAGCTGCGGGGAGCCGACCGGCACCCCGGCGTAGAAGGCGACCGGCTTGCCGAGCAGATCGGCCAGCGCCTGCCCGAGCGTGCTCTCCGCGGGCACCGTCATCGGCCCGTACTGCACGAAGCGGGCCTTGGCCCGCACCTGCTCGGGCAGCCGCACCCAAAGCCGGGCCGCGTCGTCCAGAGTCAGCGGCGGACAGCCGGGGCAGCCGAGCACGATGGTCATCGTGTCGTGCTGGGCGGGCATCCCGGAGATCAGCGCACGGCGGTGGTGCCGCTGCGGGGCGTCGAACCCGACCGGACGGATCCAGAGACCACCCGGCAGCGGTTCGGCCACGCCCCGGGAACTCGTCGAGGTCAGCTCGGCGGTGATCCCGGAATCCCAAGCCGGGCGCGGAAACCGCTTGGCCTCCCAGGCGGGCGGGCGGCCCGGCCGGAAGCGCACCCAGCCGCTGCCGCGTCCGGAGTGGACGAACAACGCGCCGCCCGCGCTGGGAATGACCGAGCCGTCCGGCGCGAGCACCGGCCGGTTGATCCGCTCGGCAAGCCACTGCCCGGCCAGGGCGGTGGCCTCACGCGAACGGCCGCCGATCACCAGCCGCACCCCGCGGCGCCGGCGCGGCAGCGCCTTGGCCACCGACTCCCACATCGAGATCGGCGAGTCCACCGGCAGGTCCACGACCACCAGATCGTGCTCGGTGTCCTCGGCGACGCCGAGGGCCAGCGCCTGTGCCTCGCCGGTCATGCCGTCCGCGAGGTGCACCACCAGCGCGTTCCCCACGGTCTTCTTGTCCAGTTCGGCCCGCGCCGCCTGCGCGTTGCCTCGCCGGATCGGGGAGAGCTCCATGGTCACCTTCCTCCGCTCAGATGGTGTGGCCGGGGTTCGGCATCGGCGCCGGCCCCGATCCGGTGTGGTGCGCGATCAGCCCGTACACGAAGAACCCGACCGCGATCAGCAGGCCGAGCACCAGCCCGATCAGCAACCCGGTCCAGGCCCGCTTGGCCGGCACGTCCAGGTGGCTCGCATCCCCGAGCACCAGTGCCGAGGTCATCCGTCCGATCAGGAACGAATACGCCTCGACGTGGTCCTTTTGCGTCTGCACCGGATCACCTCATCCTTCGCTCAGTCGGAGAGCCCCATGGCCCACGAGTAGACGCCGAACAACTGCAGCAGGATCGGCAGCATGGCCACCGCGCTGAGCGTTTCCAGCCAGTTCGCCAGATGCCCCCAGATCGGCAGCAGCCGCCGCGGCGGTGGCCGCAACATGGCCAGCAGCAGGAAGAAGAACACCACGCACAGGCCGGCCAGACAGACCGCGCGCCAGTGCTCCGCCAGCGGTTCCATCAGCGAGAGCCCGCCCAGCACCAGCCCGATCGCACCGGCCACCGAGAGCGGCACCCGCTGCCACACACCGAGCAGCGCCCTGGACCGCATCAGCACCGCGACGGTCACCAGCCCGCCGAGGATCGCCGGGAACACCCCACCGTCCACAAGGAACGGGAAGCATGCGGTGAACAGCGCCGTGGCGGCGAGGCAGGCGATGGTCAGGTAACCGTCGGCGTACCTGGTCTGGCGCACCATCTGTTCGGCAGGCGCCGGCTCGATGTCGTACTGCAGCTCGCTCGCCGAACGCGGCAGCTGCGGGCCGCGGATGCGGGCGAACCGGATGCCGACCCGCGGCGCGAACACCATGAACCCGACCAGCACGGTGGTGACCAGCCCGGCCGTCTGCACGGTGGTCAGGTCAAGGCCGAGGTGCAGCCACAACGTGAGCGCACCGCCCACTCCGGTCGCCACCACCGCGCCGAAGGGCACGAACGGGATGGACGGCGCCCACGCCGCCCGGCCGCCGATCAGCAGGCTGCCGGCCAGCGCGAAGGTCAGGCATCCGGTCAGGATCGGCGCACCCCGCAGATCGAGCACCGGCCCGGTGCCGGCCACCGCGACCGCGCCGGACAGGAACGCGAATCCGCAGCCGCCGAGCCCCAGCAGGGTCAGCAGCGTGTTGTCCTCGGAGCGGACCGCGGTGCCCACGGTCGCGACCAGCAGCGCGAGCGAGACCACCCCGCCGCCGATCGCGGTCAGCCCGGTCGCACCCGGGTAGAGCAGCACCCTGGCCAGCACCACCAGGGAGAAGATCGCGAAACCGAGGAACAGGCCGCGGTTGAACTCCGGGCGCCAGCGGCCGGACTGCCTGCTCACCGCGGTGGCCATACCGTCCGCGATGTCGTCGAAGTCCAGCTCCGGCAGGGGATCCTCGCGAGGGCGCAGGTGGAATTCCTCGCCCTCCTTCCAGTCGAGCGACTCCGGGGTGCCGGCCGCGTCCAGCGGCGGTTCGCCCAGGCGCTGCAGGACCCAGGAGTCGCCCATCTCCACCGGACCGCCGGTGTGCTGCAGCAGCACCGGCAGCAGGCTGGTCAGCGGCACCGACAGCGGCACCGCGAGGTCCGCCCGGCCCTGCGGCCCGTACACCGTGATCCGGCACAGTTCGCCGGTCAACGTGCTCATCGCACACCCCGTTCCGTCATCGCAGATCCCCCGCCAGCCGGGACAGGCCCTCGCCGGTCCGATCTTGTTCCAGTGGGATGAACCCGGTCTGCATGAGCTTCACGCCGCGCCGGGTGACCAGCTGCGCGCGGCCGGCGGGCAGCTGCCGGGGCGCCGCCTCGCCGAGGAACTTGCCCTCCTCCTTGGGGTAGGAGAAGACCACGCCCGGGCTGCCCAGCTCCCAGATCCGGCGCACCACCGCGTCCGCCAGCGCGCGCATCGCACCCGAGGTGCTGCGCGCCAGGATCAGGTGGAAGCCGATGTAGGAACCCTGCGACAGCAAGGACAACAGCGGTTCCAGCGGGGTGCCCAGCCCGCCGGTGAGCAGCTGGTAGTCGTCGATCACGAAGAACAGCCGCGGACCGGTCCACCAGTCCCGGCGCTTGAGCCGGTCCGCGGTGATGGTCTGGTCCGGCACCCGCGGGGTGAGCGACACGCTCGCCTGCTTCGCCAGCTCCTGCAACGCCTCGGTGGTGGTCGCGTAGCCGACGCGGTACTCCTCGGGCACTTCGGCGTCCAGTGACCGGCTCGGGTCGGCCAGCACGATCTTCGCCTCGCTCGGCTGGTAACGCGCCAGGACCGAGCGCAGCACCAGCCGCAGCAGGTTGGTCTTGCCGGTTTCGTTGTCGCCGAAGACAAGCAGGTGCGGGGTGGCCGCGAAGTCGTGCCACACCGGCAGCAGCCGCTGCTCGTCCTGTCCGAGCGCGACCCGCAGATCGCCGTCGGGCGGGGGCAGCTGGGCCATCGGCAGCTTCGCCGGCAGCAGCCGCACCGCCGGTGCCGAGGCACCCGCCCAGAACAGCCGCGCCTCTTCGGCGACCGCCTTGGTGGCCGCGGCGAGGTCGTCGGTGTTCCCGCTGCCGTCCATCCGCGGCAGCCCGGCCAGGAAGTGCAGGCCGTCCGGGGTGAGGCCGCGGCCCGGCTGGTTCGGCACGGTCTTCGCCTTGCGCGAGCCGATCTCGGACTCCATCGGGTCACCCAGGCGCAGCTCGAACCGGGTCTGCAGCAGGTCCCGCAGGTACGGGCGGATCTCCGACCAGCGGGTCGCGCCGATCACCACGTGCACCCCGAAGGACAGCCCGCGCGAGGCCAGCTCGCCGATCTTCGGTTCCAGGTCCTCGTAGTCGTTCTTGAGGCTGTACCAGCCGTCCACCACCAGGAACACGTCGCCGAACGGGTCGTCGATCCGGCCGGCCCGGCGCAGCTGCCGGTAGGCGTCCATGGACTCGATGCCGTGCTCGGCGAACATCGCCTCGCGGCCTTCCATGACCTGCGAGATCTCTTCAATGGTCCGGACCACTCGGTCGCGTTCGAGCCGGGTGGCGATGGAGCCGATGTGCGGCAGCCCGGACAGCGACATGATCCCGCCGCCACCGAAGTCCAGCCCGTAGAACTGGACCTCCTGCGGGGTGTGCGTCATCGCCAGTGCCAGCACCAGCGTGCGCAGCATGGTCGACTTGCCGGTCTTCGGCCCGCCGATCACGGCCACGTGCCCGGCCGCTGAGGACAGGTCGGCCAGCAGCAGCTCGCGCACCTGCTCGAACGGCCGGTCGATCATCCCCATCGGCACGCGCAGCCTGCCCCAGTGCGCCGGGTCCTGCACCGACATACCGCGCGCCGGGTCCGGCAGCACACTCGGCAGCAGGGAGTCGAGACTGGGCGATTCGGCCAGCGGCGGCAGCCACACCTGGCGGGCCGCCGGGCCGGTCCCGATCAGCCGCTCGACGAACACGTCGGCCAGCGTCGGTCCACCCGGCACCGTCGCTTCCAAAGCCTCCACATCGGACTTCTTCTCGACCGGTTCGGGCTCGTCGTCACGCACGATCAGCTTGGCCGGGCGGGCCTGCGTGAAGAACGGGACGACCTCGCGGCTCGCCCGCGCCGCGGCCACCGCCGAATTCTCGCCGCTGCCGGCGGGCACCGGCCCGGACACGTAGGCCGCCTTGAACCGCACCAGGTTCGTGGTGTCGATCTTCAGGTACCCGTTGCCCGGCTCTGGCGGCAGTTCGTACGCGCTGCCCGCGCCGATCACGCTGCGGGACTCCATCGAGGAAAAGGTCCGCAACGCGATCCGGTAGGACAGGTGGCCCTCGACCCGGTGGATCCTGCCTTCGTCCAGCCGCTGCGAGGCGAGCAGCAGGTGCACCCCGAGGCTGCGGCCGAGCCGGCCGACCGAGACGAACAGCTCCATGAACTCCGGCTTCGCGCTCAGCAGCTCGGAGAACTCGTCCACTACCAGGAACAACGTCGGCATCGGCGCGAGCTGCTCACCGGCGCCGCGTGCTTTTTCGTACTCGTACAACGACGGATAACCGCTGGCGCGCAACTGTTCCTGGCGCCGCACCATCTCGCCGTTGAGCGAGTCCTGCATCCGGTCGACCAGCGGCAGCTCGTCGGCCAGGTTGGTGATCGTCGCCGAGGTGTGCGGCAGCCGGTCCATCCCGAGGAACGTCGCACCACCCTTGAAGTCCACCAGCACGAAGTTCAGGATCTCCGAGGAGTGCGTGGCGGCCAGCCCGAGCACCAGCGTCCGCAGCAGCTCCGACTTGCCCGACCCGGTCGCGCCGATCAGCATCCCGTGCGGGCCCATCCCGCCCTGCGCGGATTCCTTCAGGTCCAGCTCTACGATCTCGCCGTCCTCGGTCACCCCGATCGGCACCGACATCCGGGCCCGCTGCACCGCCCGCGGCCGCCACTGCGCCGCGATGTCGAAGGTGTGTACGTCCTTGATGCCCAGCAGCGCGGTCAGCCCGAAATCGCTTTCCAGCGGCTGATCCGCGATCTCCAGCGTGCCGCTGGTGCGTTTGGGCGCGAGCAGCCGGGCCAGCCCCTCGGCCTGGGTCACCGACAGCTCGTCCCGGATCGCCGACCCCACCGCGGTACCGGCGGGGAACTCGATTCGATCCTCCTTTGTGGATAGCCGCAGCACCTTCGGGCCGCCCGGCAGCGTGCCGGTCACGTCCAGCAGCACCACGTTGCGCAGGCCCGCGCCGAGCAGCCGCGAGGACTCCGGGATCGGCGCCAGATGCGCCACGACCACCACGAACGGTTCGGTGGTGGTCGGGCCGACGGTCTTGTCGTGATCGTCGCGGTCGGCCACGTCCGGGCCGAGGATGTCCATCAGCTCGTCGTGGTCCGCGGCGAGCAGCCGCAGCGGACCGGCCGCGTCCCGCAGGGTCGGATGGTTGTTGTGCGGCAACCACTTCACCCAGTCCCACTGCGCCTGCTCGGACTCCGTGGTGAGCACCGCCAGCCGCAGCTCGTCCGGCGAGTGGAAGGTGACCAGCTGCGCCACCATCGCCCGCGCCAGCGCGACCGCCGCGTCCGGATCGCCGTCGAACTCGATGCTGGTGAAGCTGCGCAGCCCCACCGCGATCGGGATTCCCGACAGCGTGCGATAGGTCTCGGTGAACCGGCGCAGCGAGATCGCCGACAGCGGTTCCAGGTCCTCGATCGGCTTGGTCACCGGCGGCACCAGCTCCAGCGCCGACTCCTGGGTGCCCAGCCCGATCCGCACCCGGGCGAAGTCCTCGTGGCTGACCCGGCGCTCCCACAGGCGCGAGCCCATCGACAGCGACCACAGCGAATCCGGCGACGGGTTGTTCCACGCCACCGCCCGCCGCTGATCCTCCGCGGTCCCGCGGGCCCGCTCCCGGACCTGGTTGATGTAGCGCAGGTAATCCCGGCGCTCGGCCTTCATCTTCCGTTTGCGCTCGGAACCGGGCCTGGCCAGCTGCCCGAGGCTCATCGCCATCATCGACACGCCCATGCCGCCGCCGATGACGTAGGTGAAGGGAGAACTGCCCGCGGCGCCGGAAAAGGCCAGCACCATCACCAGCGAACCGATCGCCATCGGCAGCATCATCAGCAGCGAGTTGAAGTCGCGAACCGCCGGTTCCGCCATCACCGGCGGTTCCTGCAACTCCTCCTGGCCCTCGGGCAGCTCCGGGCCGACCGCACGCGGCCCGCGCTTGACCGTCTCCGTGCTCATCGGCGCACCGTACTCATGCGCACCGTACTCATTCGAGGACTCCCGAAGAACTGCGGCTCACCGGTGCGCCCCAGGCCGAGTGGTCCTGCCGGAGCAGATCGGCCATCTTGCGTTCCTCTTCTTCCTCCTCGTTCTCGCCGTCGGCCGCCTCGTCCTCGGCGTCCTTGGCGGGCTCCGCCGGCTGCTGGCCCTCCGGAAGGTCGCCACAGGTCGGCATTTCGTCGAGGATGACCTCGCTCGGTCCGCCGCGAACCCGCTGGTAGGTGCTCAGCATCGGTTCGTCGGCGGGCTCGTCGGCGGGCGGCTGCCAGGGGTCGGCACTGCGCTGCACGAACTCGGTGCTGGTCGCCTCTTCCCGGTCACCGCCCGAGCCCGGCGTGCCCGTCGGCGAGCCGGGCAGGAACTCGGCGGTGCCGACGTCCCATGCGGAGATGTCCTCGGAGTCCACTGGCCGCACCACATCGATCCGCACGAAATCGCCGCCACCGTGCGGTGCCTCGTCGGCGCTCTGGTCCGTGCCGGTGCCCCAGCCCGTGTTCGACGGGCTCTGCTGATCAGCGACGGGGTGCTGCGCCTTGGCGGGCTCGGCCGGTTTGGGCGCCTCTGGCACGGATGGCGGGACGGTCGCCGGTGAAACCACCGGGACTGCCGCACCGGGGTGCGCCGGAGTGTCCACAGAGGACGAATTCGCCCACTGTGCCGCGGGGGCCGGCGGGGTGTCCCCGTGCCCGATCCCCTCCGGGGCGGCCGTTGCCCAGCGCTCCTGCCCGGGACCGACCAGCCCGGCCGAATCTGGCCGCCCCGCCGCGGGCAGCGGCGGGATGCCCGGGGCACCACCCAGTGCGGGCGGCACCATCGGCGCGCCGGGACTCGGCTGTGAGTTCTGCTGCGGACGCTGCTCGGCCGCGTTCTCAGCCGGCTGCCCCACCGATTCCTGGCCGTTGATCTCGCCGTCCGGCGGAGTGGCCCATGCCGCCGCGTCGCTCGGCGGCGTGGCACCGAACGAGGACGGGTCGCCGACGCCGTCGGGCGTGGTGCCCTGCCACGGCTGCCCGTTGTTGCCCAGCAGCTCCGACGAACCGGGCCGTTCCGCCGACGGCGTGTTCATGCCGCCGGGGCCGCCGCCCATACCACCGGGGGGCATCATCGGCGGCTGGTTGCCCGGAACCTGTTGCTGCTGCTGGTGGTTCTCCACCTGCTCGTCGATCTGGCCCGGCAGCTTCGGCTGGCCGGCCTCACCGATGCCCTTGACGCCTTCGCCCGGCGAGCCGGGGACATCGGCGTGCGGGACACCAGCGCTGTTCGCGGGACCACCGGGCGGCGTCGCCCAGTTGGCGGACTCCAGCGGCGGAGTGGCCCCATGCGACGCCGGATCACCGATGCCATCAGGGGTACTGCCGACCCACGGCTCGCCAGGGTTGACGAGCAGACCATTGGCATCCGACCGATCCGCCGGCGGCGTGTTCATGCCACCGCCACCGCCGCCCATGCCACCCGGGGGCATCATCGGCTGCTGACCACCCGGAACCTGCTGCTGATGATGGTCTCCACCCTGATTGACGATCGGCTCCGGCAACTTCGGCAGATTGCTCTCGCCGAGACCCTTGAACCCGTCGCCGGGCGAGCCGTGCTCCCCGTGTCCACCCGCACCGGGACCACCGATGCCGTGGCCGAGCCCACCGCCCGCGCTGGGCGGCGGCGCCCACTTGGCCGACTCCAGCGGCGGAGTGTCCCCATGCGACGCCGGATCACCGATTCCATCAGGGGTACTGCTCGCCCACGGCTCGTCCCCCAAGCGCAGCAGACCCTTGGCATCCGGCCCGTCCGCCGACGGCGTGTTCATACCGCCACCACCGCCGCCCATGCCACCCGGCGGCATCATCGGCTGCTGACCACCCGGAACCTGCTGCTGTTGGTGGTTTCCACCCTGATTAACGATCGGCTCCGGCAACTTCGGCAGATTGCTCTCGCCGAGACCCTTGATCGCGTCGGGGCTGCTGCCACCGTGCGCGCCCGGGATCTTGCCGAGGCCGCCCGGGCCGGCACCGTGGCTACCCGGCCCGCCGACACCGTCGCCGAGCCCACCGCCCGCGCTGGGCGGCGGCGCCCACTTGGCCGAGGTAAGCGGCGGCGTCTCGATGTTCGTGTCCGGATTGCCGAGACCCGGGGGCGGGCTGGGCACCCACGGCTTCTTCATGCCGCCGACCAGACCGGAGGCATCCGACCGATCCGCGGACGGCGTGTTCATGCCACCGCCGCCACCCATGCCACCCGGCGGCATCATCGGCATGCCACCGCCACCCGGCGTCTTGTCCGACGGCGGGGCCATGCCGGGTGGCATGTGGTTGAGCGCGTCGCCGGGCAGGCTGTTGTTGCCACCGAGCCCGTTGGCGCTGGGCGCCGGCGGGATGGACGGCGAGTGCAGGTTCCCCCCGCTGCCACCGAGACCGCCCGGGCTTCCCGGCGGCGCCGGGAGCTCCGGCGACTGCAGGCTCCCGAGGTCGCCGGGGCTGCCCGGCGGCGACGGCAGATTCGGCGAGTGGAGGTTGCCACCATTATCGAGGCTGCCCGGACTTCCCGGCGGCGACGGCAGGTTGGGCGAGTGGAGGTTGCTCCCGCCGAGCTGGTCGCTCGGTGGCGGGGGAATCGACGGCGCCTTGAGCGGCGGCGGGGCCTGCGAGCCACCGTTGCCGCCCAGCGAGTTCGGGGACTTGAGGTTGTTGCCGAGGCTGTTGTTCCCCTGCCCGTTGGCGCCGGGCGGCGCCGGGAGCGAAGGACTGCTCAACGGCGGCATCGAGAACTTGCTGGCCACCGGAGGCGGAGCAACGCCCTTGCCACCCAGGTCGCCGGGCGGCGACGGAATCGACGCGCTGCTCAACGGCGGCGGCGCACCACCGTTTCCACCGAGACCCTTACCCGCCAGATCACCCGGCGGCGACGGAATCGACGCGTTGTTCAGCGGCGAAGGCGTGCCATTACCGCCAAGGCCCTTACCCCCCAGATCGCCCGGCGGCGGGATGGAAGCGCTGCTCAACGGCGGCGGCGCACCACCCTCACCACCAAGACCCTTACCACCCAAATCACCCGGCGGCGACGGAATCGACGCACTACTCAACGGCGGCGGCGCACCACCGTTTCCACCGAGACCCTTACCCGCCAGATCACCCGGCGGCGACGGAATCGACGCGTTGTTCAGCGGCGAAGGCGTGCCATTACCGCCAAGACCCTTACCCCCCAGATCGCCCGGAGGCGACGGGACCGGAGGCTTGTTGAGCGGCGGAGGCCCGCCGTTGGCACCGGGGCCACCGCCACCGGGGCCACCACCCGGCGGAGCCGTAATCGGCGGGGGCGGCGGAGGAGTCGGCAGAGGCGGCGGGTTGGGCAGAGGTGGCGGAGGCGGGGGCGGCGGAGGCGGGGTGGGGCTCGGAGTGGTCGGCGGGGTGTTCTGTCCCGAGTTGACGGTCACGCCGTGGTACTTCTGCGCGAGCTGGCCGGCGACCTTTTTCATGTCGTCGGTCATCATCTTGACCGCTTCGTCGAACTGCGAGATGTAGGCCCGTCCATCGTTGAGCTTGTACTTGTTTCCCTGGGCGAGCACCTGCGCGGCGTAGAAGCGGTCGATGTAGCGAATGGTGTCCTGCGCCCACTTGAGGTAGGCGGCGGAGTTGACCAGCTCGTTCGGCACGTTGTTCGCGCCGCCGTTGTCCCCGATCCGGTCCGCCAGATCGAGGAACTTGTTCTGGAGCGTGGTCATCATGGTGGTGAAGTTCGTGGCCGCGGTGCCCTTCCACGGCCCGTCCGGTCCCGCAAGGGCGGCGGTCTGCTCCTTGATCGCCTGCGCGATCATCGCGAGGTTCTGCTGGGTCTCCTGGAAGATCCCGGCGGCGGTTTGCAACGATTGCCAGTTCACGTTGCCGTAAGCCTGGTCCAGACCTTCCTGGCCGGGTTGCATGGAACCCCCGCCGAGCACCGCGGCTTCGATCTGCTTCCAAGTCAGGCCTTCGAAGTCCTTCGTCGGGTCGCCGCCACTGTTCGTCTTGGGCGACTGCGACGAGTCGGGCCAGACCCCTGTCTCGTCCGCGGTGAAGCCGTTGGTGCTGTTTTCGTCGTCCTTCTTACCCACCCGACATCTTCCCTCGATCGAGTCGAACCCGGAGAGACCGCCGCCCGAGCGGTCAGCGCTGCTGGCCTGCGTTGGTGATGTGGCCGTTGACCCGGTTGAAGTACTGGTTGTACTGGTCAGCGGACATCTTGTTCACCTCGTCGGCGTTCTCGTAGGCCTTGGCGGCCGTGATGACCGCTTCGGCGACCTCGTCGAGCGCCTTGGACAGGTCGTGAATCGCGGACTTCGTCGTGTCCCGCAGACCGCCCGGGCCGGTGATCGGCTTGACGATCTTCTCCTGCGCGGTGAGGAAGACCCCCGGCTTCAGCTGAACGCCTTCCAGCTTGTCCGGCAGGCTCTTGATCGGGCCGTCGGCGAGCGACTGCAGGTTCTTCGCGAACGTCCGCATGGCCTCGGTGTTGACCGCCGTCACACCCTTGCCCGGGTGGTCCGAACCACCCGGCACGGGCGGCGGCTTGCCGACGTTGCCCGGCGGAATCCACTCGTGCTGCGGATCCGGCGGCTTCTGGTCGCCAGGGCTGTGGAACTTCGGCTTCTCCGAGTCCGACATGTCGCCCGAAAGCGCGCTCTTGTTTTCTCCGTTGCCGTTGCCATCCACTGTCGTACTCCCTCCTTTCCGGAACTCTCCTGTGGTGCGGCACCGGATGCCGCACCACAGGAGAACGGGATCAGTGCGCGGCGAACCGCTTGGCGTTGTTGCCCTCGGTGGTCGAGGTGCCCTCGTTGATCGAGCCGAGGGTCTGCGAGGCGGCGTCGAGCGCCTGCGGCAGGGTGAGTGCCGCCTGGTGGCAGAAGGTGTACGTCTCGTTGAACATGTCGGCGGCGACACCGGTCCACTGCTCACGCTGACCGTCGATGACGGCCTTCATCTGGTCCAGCAGCTCGGTGATCTGGTTGGACTGCTGCTTCGCCTGCCCGACGGTGTCCTGCATCTGGGCGAAGCTGATCTGGAACTGACCCAAAGCCATGGGATGTGGTCCTTTCGTGAAGGGGAAGGGGGATCAGAAGCCCTGGAGGCCGCCGCCGCCGATGACGGCGGAGTTGTTGCGCGCGGCCGAGGTGTTGTCCGAGTCGCGGGTGTCGTAGTCGCTGGCCGAGGTCTGCACGTTCTGCGAGAGCTCCTCCAGCTTCTGCACGATCTTGCGGCACGTCGAGTCGAACTGCGTCATGGCCTGGCTGAACACCGTGGCCGAGTCCGCCCGCCAAGTGCCGAACAGCGACTGCATGGTGCCGTCGACCCGCTGGTTCACACCAGTGATGTTCTGCCCGGTGTCACTGATCGTCTGCGCACCCTTGCGCATGACGTTGGTATCGACGAGGGCGCCGTCCTGCGAAGCCATGCTTTCTCCTCTAGTCGGTTCTTCCGAGAAACACCGGCCCGATGCATCAGGCCGGTCCGAGGTCTCCGCAACTGCCCTTCGTTCGGCCGGTACGGAGGGCAGGGGGAGCCTGCAGTCTTACGGTAAGTGCCTGATCTATGCGTTGTCGCCGCGTTGTTCCCTTCTGACCACCAGGTCACGGACGGCGGGGCAACTGGTTACCTTCCGTTCTTCTCGGGTATCCGCTAACCGGGACAACGAAGCCCCGGCCGTTATTACCCGCGGTTGCCTCTTCAGCCACCACCCTTGCCCGGTTGGCCACTGCCTTTGCCTGAGTGCGCCGGGGCGCGCCCCGGCGCTAGAGTGCGGCAGGTGATCGAGCAACTGAGCATCCCGACCGAGGCCGGATCCTTCGACGCGATCGCCGCCGGCCCCGCGGACGGCCGCCCGGTGCTGCTGCTGCACGGCTTCCCCGAGGCCTCGGTCGAGTGGGAACACCAAGTGGCCACGCTCGGGGTGCTCGGCTACCGTGCGGTGGCGCCGGACCAGCGCGGTTACTCCCCCGGCGTGCGCCCGCAGCAGCCCGCCGAGTACGGCATCGCGACCCTGGTGTCCGATGTGGTCACCATGGCCGATGCCCTTGGCTGGCAGCGGTTCGACTTGATCGGTCACGACTGGGGCGGCGCGGTGGCGTGGTGGACCGCAGACGAGCACCCGCACCGGCTGCGCAGCCTCGCCGTGGTGTCCACTCCGCACCCCGGCGCACTCGCCGAGGCCATGCGCACCGACGAGGACCAGCACCTGCGTTCGGGGTACATGACCGAATGGCGGCAGACCCCGGCCACCGAGCGGCGAATGCTGGCCGACAACGCCAAGGCGCTGCGGGAGATCTTCGACCGCCGGATCCCGCCGAGCAAGGTCGACGAGTACGTCGGGCGGCTCACCGAGCCGGGCGCGCTGACCGCCGCGCTCAACTGGTACCGGGCCGGCCGCCCGGGCGGGAAGATCGGCCGGATCACGGTGCCCACCCTGTATCTGTGGTCTACAGAGGACGTTGCGTTCGGCTCTGCCGCGGCGCTGGCCACCGAGCAGTGGTGCACCGGGCCGTACCGGTTCGAGATGCTGGAAGACGTCTCGCATTGGGCCGTGGAGGAGGCACCGGAAGCGGTCACCTCGTTGCTCGTCGAACATCTCGGCGGGCATTGATTCCTGCCTTATCCGAAGTGGACTGTCCAACTCGGAATAGCCACCCGAGGAGTCCCTTGCCCGTTGAGCCGATTGGTCATTTTCCAGCACTGAAAAGCGGGGATCGCCTCAGGCAGCGGTATTGTCTTTTCTCGCTTTCGCACACACCATCTTCCCAGGGTGTCGGCAAAGTTCGTCGGGGACCCGGCAGTGGGCGATGCGGAGGTGTGTGCGACCACCTCGTAGGGTGCGCCGGACCGGTTTCGGGTCTGTGAAGGGACCCTTCACAGACTCAGAGTCCG